>CAYNIN010000005.1:0-47585 GCA_964397395.1 uncultured Faecalibacterium sp. | reverse complement strand
ATGAAATGACCACCTATCTTTGCAATTTTGTCAGAAAAGGAAACCCCAACGGCGAAGGCTCTGCTCTGTGGGAAAAATGCACGGGTACTGATAAGGTTATGTGCTTCGGTGACGCTGAAACCCGTCAGTGCAGAGTTAAAATGGGCAAACTGATTGCAACAACCCTTACCAACAAGCCCGTAGGCGAATAAAAACTTTCTTACGAAAGGGGCACCCCACAGAGTGAATTTTTGCACTGAAAAGTCTGTGGGGTGCGTTTTTGCGTGTATCGGGAGAGTGCCTTCAATGGAATTGGGGAGGTCGGGAGTTTGAAGTTCTCCGTCTTCACCACAGTATACGGAGTGATTGTTTTTGCTGACTTTCTTAATATTAGATATAAACAAAAAACTCTGAAGTCGTAATGCACGGGGGCACTAAGGACAGTTTATAAAAACAGTCATTAGATACCGTGTTTTGCAGAAGAAAAGAAAAGCCAAGAGAGATTGACATCTTTCTTGGTTTCTCTTTTATATTTCATGTTTAATTATCCATTGAAGAACAGCATCATAATCAAAACTTCCGTCTGCAACGGATAATCCGAGAGTTATGAGTTCGGCTTGTGTGTATGAAATTTTTACAGAATTGAGTTTTAAGGTCATCAGCATTGTAAAAACTCCTATACGCTTGTTTCCGTCAACAAAAGCGTGGTTGTTTGTAATTGAATAGCAAAGCCTTGCCGCTTTTTCCTCTAACGTGGGATATGCCTCTTCACTATCAAAAATTGCTTGTACAGAATAAATCGCAGATTCTAAAAGATTACGGTCACGGAGTCCGTGGCTTCCGCCTGTGCGTTCGATAAGTTTTTCGTGAAGCCCTATAATTTCATCTGTGGTTAAAAGAATCATTTTGCCAATTCTCCCAACGCTTCCATATTTTCATCAATAAGAGTATCGGCAAGAGAGTCTATTTTTGCTTTTCTCATTTGCATTGCGGCGGCAATTGTGTCGTATTCTTCAAAATCGACCACAACATATCTCGGCTTATTGTTCTTCAAAATAACAGCCATTCCGCTTTCATCAACAGTACGAACAACCTTTGAAAAATTCTGATTTGCCTCTGTCATAGGAACTAAATAATTTGTATTAACCATCATTATAATCACCTCTGGTATTATTATAATCGAAAAATAGGATAAATGCAACCTATTTTAAAAATATCTTCGATATGTTTTAATACATCTTTTGGCTCTTGTTAAATGGCTTTGACTGAAATCGAAGACTATTTACTCAATAAACTAAACCAAAGGCTTATATATTCCCTTAAGGGCACACTTACTCACCACCGTAAAGGTGGTGCAGTGCACTCTCCGAGGGGTAAGATGAAATTTTACTGCTTAAGAAAATCTGACTTTTTAACTTTTGCTGAAACAAATGTAATTATCACTGGAAGCAAGCCACACAATCCGTAAACAATGAAATACATTATAAGTGGATTTGAATTTGAGTTTTCTCCCATTGCCATGCCAAATATAAATCCCGGGAAACCTATTGCTAATAAAGATATGTTGATTATTTCAGTAATTACGGATGATGAACCAATAATACTACCCAAAATAAAGTACACCAATGGAGTAATGCACCAAGCGATACCAATAGTCAACGAATAAGACAGTAATACACTTTTAGGTTGTTTTCTGAGTAATATGCCTGCTGTTGATAAAGCGAGTGAAGCAATAAAGCCGGCAATAATAGCCATTACCGGTTCAGAGCCTGCCGTTATTAAAAAGTAAACTAAAAGCCACGAGCCAAGGCACATTGACAGATATGTGATTAAAACAGTCAGAAAACATTTTGTTCGATTCTTCATAACAATACCTCCCTTTAATAGTTGTTAATTTGATATTTTTACTATATCTTGCAATTAAAGTATACTCTAATTAAAGTAAAATGTAAAGCAACATTTTGTTGCAGTAAGTATTTTTAATTAAAAATAAGACGAAAGGACGGTGATACCCTCAATTTATCGCCTTGAAGCCAAAGTCATAACCAGTGGTGTTGGTCGCTCAGCCGTAACTGCAAGTGCATATATGAGCTGCATTGAAATCACTAACGAGTATGACGGCGTAAAACACGATTACACCAAGAAAGTCAATGCTAAAAAACCTTGTAAAAATGAAAACACGGTGTAGCCGTAATTGACTACACCGTATATTTCACCTAAACTGTCCTTAGCCAATCAAGACTAAGGCTTCAGGGCTTTTATTTATGTTTATAAAATAAAGAGTTATTCAACTGTTGTATTTAAATATCGTGCAAGTTTCATTGCTGATTCAAGAGTGGGGTTATACTTGTCATTCTCAATGGCGATAATTGTTTGTCGGGATACCTTTAATGCTTCTGCCAAATCCTCTTGTCTGTATCCGTGTTGTTTGCGTAATTCTTTTATTCGTTTTTCGTTATTTCATTACCGAAAGAACTATAATGCTTCCAATTGTAACAATGATTACTGTGACAAACAGGCAGAATAAAATTCCTATTAAATCTACCCAAAGCACAAACACCTCAAAGTCAAGTTAAACAGGTTTTCAGCATATACCCTCTGCAAACCTAACTCCTCATTATAAGGCAGTTCACAATCACTTTTTTCTTTCAAAATCGGCGATATAACTAACGGTAAAAATTATATCAGATTTACTGTTTATCGGTATTGACTTTACGACAATAAAGTGATAATATATTAAAGCAATAAATTGGTGAGGTAATTACAAATGAAAAAATTACACTGTGAATCCGTAGACAGACTCTTTCAGACTATTCTCAATCTTGAAACAATTGAGGAATGTTATGACTATTTTGAAGACCTTTGCACTGTGAAGGAAATCGAGGATATGACTCAGCGGCTTGATACTGCTGTTTTGCTTAACGAAGGATTCAGTTATCAGAAGATTACCGAAAAGGTTAACGTCAGCACTGCAACAATCGGCAGAGTCAGTAAGTGCCTGAATTACGGCAGCGGCGGCTATAAAACAGCACTCGATAAACTGAAAGCAGGGGAGGAAAAGAAATGAATATAGGCGAAAATTCTCTTTCTTTCAGTGAAAAAGTTGTTTTCTCTTTGCGCTCACTTTACGGGAAATACGGCTACAGTCAGTACAAAATGAGCAAGTTTGAGGAGTATGACCTTTATGCAAGGAATAAAGACTTTCTCATTTCTGACGGTGTTATAACTTTTACGGACACAAACGGAAAACTTATGGCTTTGAAACCTGACGTCACCCTTTCTATTATAAAAAACAGCAAGGACACCAAGAAGGGTGTGCAGAAAGTATATTATAATGAAAATGTATACCGCACTTCAAAGGGCACAGGCTCTTTCAAAGAGATTATGCAGGTTGGTCTTGAATGTATCGGCGAAATTGACGGTTACAATATCAGTGAAGTTATAAGACTTGCCTGTGAAAGCCTTAAAAGCATTTCCGACGGAGCAGTTCTTGACCTTTCACATTCAGGCTTTGTATCCGGTGTGATTGATTCTTTCGGTATTCCAAAAGAAAACAAGGGGCAGATTCTCAAGTGTATTTCAGAAAAGAATCTTCACGAACTTCAGAATATCTGTGACGGTCTTAATGTGGCTGAAAAGAAGACAAATGCACTCAAAAGCCTTATCACAACGGGCGGTGCACCTTGTGATGTACTCCCTGCCGTGAAAGAATTGTTCAACGGGCTTTCAGACACAACCGCTCTTTATCAACTTTCAGATATTATCGGTGCACTTGAAGGCAGCGGAGTTGAAAATATGATTAACCTTGACTTTTCTGTTGTTGATGATGTAAATTATTACAACGGCATTGTGTTCAAGGGCTTCATTGAGGGTGTGCCGACCGTAGTGCTTTCAGGCGGTCAGTACGATAATCTGATGAAGAAGATGAACAGAAAATCGGGAGCGGTGGGCTTTGCGGTTTATCTTGACACTCTTGAACGTCTTTTTGATGTGAGAAAAGAATATGATGTTGACTGTGTTGTGCTTTACGGTGAAAGTGCAGACATAAAAAAGCTTAACGGATTTGTTGACAAACTCATTTCCGAAGGTAAGAGCGTAACGGCTCAAAGAGAAGTACCCGAAGAAATCAAATATAAAGAGCTTTTGATTTTCGGCGAGGGCGAGGTGGCAAAAAGTGAAAACAATGCTTAATGTGGCTCTGCCAAAGGGCAGACTCGGCGAAAAGGTATACGCAATGTTTGAAAAGGCGGGATTTGAGTGCCCGTCCATCAAGGAAAATAACCGAAAACTGATTTTTGAAAATGAGGAAGCGGGTGTTCGCTATTTCTGGGTGAAGCCGTCAGACGTTGCAATTTACGTTGAACGTGGAGCGGCTGATGTGGGAGTTGCAGGTAAGGATATTCTTCTTGAATACGAACCCGAGGTTTATGAACTTCTTGACCTTGACATAGGTAAATGCCGAATGGCTGTTGCGGCTAAAGATGGCTTCCGTGACGATACGGGCAGAACATTGCGTGTGGCAACAAAGTTTACCAATATTGCCCGTCAGTATTATCTTTCAAAGGGCAGGGATATTGATATTATCCGTCTTAACGGCTCAATTGAAATTGCACCCATTCTGGGACTTTCCGATGTAATTGTGGATATTGTTGAAACGGGTACTACCCTTAAAGAAAATCAACTTGAAGTTATTGAAACAATTGTCCCCATCAGTGCCAGACTGATTGCAAACAAGGCAAATTATAAATTCAAATTTGCACAGATTGAAAAGATTGTGCGTGAAATAGCGGCACAAGGAAAGGCGTAAGTTATGATTAAAATTATGCAGTACGGCGAAGTTGCCAATTCTGATATTTTTGCAAGAGTTGTACCCACGGTCAACGTGGAACAGATTGTTGCAGAGATTATTGAAAACGTAAAGAAAAACGGAGATAAAGCACTTTTTGAATACACGGAAAAATTCGATAAGGCAGTTTTGTCTTCTCTTCAGGTGACGCAGGAAGAAATTGATGAAGCGGTAAATTCAGTTGAACCCAAGTTCCTTGAAATATTGGAAAGTGCGGCTGAAAATATCCGCAAATTTCACGAAAAACAAGTAAGGAACAGTTTTATCATCAACGATGAAAAGGGTATCGTTATCGGTCAGAAAGTTACTCCCGTTGACAAAGCAGGTCTTTATGTTCCGGGAGGTACGGCGGCTTATCCTTCGACGGTGCTTATGGATTCAATTCCCGCAAAGATAGCAGGTGTGAAAGAGGTTGTTATCGTAACACCGCCCGGGGCAGACGGCAAAGTCAATCCCGTTATTCTTGCCGCCGCAAAAATTGCAGGCGTTGACAAAATTTTCAAAGTCGGCGGTGCTCAGGCTGTTGCGGCTCTGGCTTACGGCACTCAGAGCATACCCAAGGTTGACAAAATCGTGGGTCCCGGCAATGCCTTTGTTGCTGAAGCAAAAAAACAGGTTTTCGGTCTTGTTTCAATTGATATGATTGCCGGACCCAGTGAAATTCTTATCGTTGCAGACGGCAACACGAATGCTCGTCACGCAGCGGCTGACCTTCTTTCCCAGGCAGAACATGATAAACTCGCCTCTGCTGTGCTGGTTACGGATTCAACGAAATTTGCAAAGGCGGTTCAGCAGGAACTCGAAGTGCAGATTCCTCAACTTCTCAGGGCTGAAATTGCAAGAGAGTCTATTGATAACAACGGCAAAATTATCGTTGCGGATACTCTTGAAAGAGCCATTGAAATTGCTAACGAAATCGCACCCGAACATCTTGAACTTCTTGTGGATAATCCCTTTGATTATCTTGATTCTATCCGTCACGCAGGTTCGGTTTTTATGGGCAGAAACTGTCCCGAGGCTTTGGGCGATTATTTTGCAGGTCCTAACCATACCCTTCCCACAAGCGGAACGGCGAAGTTTTCAAGCCCTCTTTCCGTTGACGATTTTGTTAAAAAAACACAGTATACCTATTACACTTACAATGCGCTTAAAGCAGTTGCAAAGGATGTTGCTTTCTTTGCGGAAAAAGAAGGTCTTACCGCCCATGCCAAAAGTGCAATTATCCGTACAGAAGGTGATGTAAAGTGAGCCGTTTTTTCTCTTCAAAATATGATAAACTTATTCCCTATACCCCCGGTGAACAACCCAAGGATATGGAATATGTTAAACTTAACACTAATGAATCTCCCTTTCCGCCGACACAAAAGGCGCAGGAATATGCAAAGAAAATGGCGGAAAGTCTGCAACTTTATTCAGACCCTGAACTTCGGGATCTTGTAAAAGTTGCCGCAGAACATTTCGGGGTGGAGAAAGATGAAATTCTTTTTACCAACGGCTCCGACGAAATTCTGAACTTTGCATTTATGGCTTTTTGCGATGAAAAACACCCTGCGGTTTTTCCAGATATTACATACGGTTTTTATCCGGTATTTGCCGATGTCAACAACGTTCCTTATGAAAAAATACCCCTTAAAGATGATTTCACGATAAATATCGAGGACTATATCGGTGTAAACAAAACAATTTTCATTGCAAACCCCAACGCTCCCACGGGCATTGCTCTGAGTGTGCAGGAGATTGAAAAAATCGTAAGCAGTAATCCCGAAAGCGTAGTTGTTATTGACGAAGCCTATGTTGATTTCGGTGCTCAAAGTGTTGCACCGCTGATTCACAAATACGACAATCTTCTTGTGACGCAGACCTTTTCAAAATCCTGCTCAATGGCAGGAGCAAGGCTCGGATTCGGTATCGGCTGTAAGGCACTTATTCAGGATTTGAACACAATCAAATATTCAACAAATCCCTATAACGTCAACCGTATGACAATGGCGGCAGGTGTGGGTACAATTGAGGATTATGACTGTGTGAAAGAGAACTGTCTGAAAATTCAGCAGATTCGCAAACAGACTGAAAATCAGTTGAAAGAAATGGGTTTTACCATGACGGAGTCTTTGGCAAACTTCATCTTTGTCAAGCACTCGGGTGCCCGAGGTAAAGAACTTTATCTTATGCTGAAAGAAAGAGGCGTTCTTGTGCGCCACTTTGACACGGAAAGACTGAAAGATTATCTTCGTATCACAATCGGCAGTCGGGAGCAGATGGAGATACTGATTGAAACGTTAAAAAACATTCTGGAGGAAATATTATGATTAGAACAGCAGAAATTTCACGCAAAACGGCAGAAACTGATATTTCTCTTAAACTGAATATAGACGGTAAAGGTGACGGCAGAGTTGACACAGGTTGCGGTTTTCTTGACCATATGCTGACTCTTTTTGCAAAACACGGCAGATTTGACCTTGAAGTGAAATGCAAGGGTGACGTTCAGGTTGATTATCACCACACGGTTGAGGATATAGGTATTGCATTGGGTCAGGCGTTCAAAACCGCATTGGGCGATAAAAAGGGTATTGTCCGTTACGGAAGTATGATTCTTCCCATGGACGAAGCACTTATTCTTTCCGCCGTTGACTTTTCAGGCAGAAGTTATCTCGGTTACGGTCTGAACATACCCACCCAGAAGGTAGGTACTTTTGATACAGAACTGACGGAGGAGTTCTGGCTCGGCTTTGTCCGTAACAGCGAAGTTACGCTTCACATTAAGCAAATGGCAGGCACAAATTCACACCATATCATTGAGGGCACGTTTAAATCAGTTGCACGCAGTATTAAAGAGGCTGTGAAAATTGATGCAGATTTTGCCGATGAAATTATGTCTACGAAAGGTGTCTTGTAATGTTAGCAATTGTTGATTACGGTGTGGGTAATCTTTTTTCCCTTAAAAGTTCCCTTGCATCTTTAGGCACAGAGGTGGTTGTTACCTCTGACGCTGAGGTGCTGAAAAATGCAGACCGTATTATTCTGCCCGGGGTCGGTGCGTTTGAAGATGCCGCAAAAAAACTCCGTGCCACAGGTCTTGACAAGGTTATCAAAGACCTTGCAGAAAGGGGAAAACCGCTTCTTGGCATTTGCCTCGGTATGCAGATGCTTTTTGAAAAGAGTTTCGAATACGGTGAGCACGAAGGTCTTGGACTTATCAAAGGTTCTGTCAAGCCTATTGAGGATGTAATACCCAAAGAATACAAAATACCTCATATCGGTTGGAACGCACTCTCTTTCAAGGGTGACACAAGTCCGCTGTGGAAATACATTTCTGACGGTGATTATGTGTATTTCGTTCATTCATATTATGCCGCAGATTGTGATGAGTCTGTTATCGCAGTTAGCGAATACGGTGCAGACCTTACTGCCGCTGTGGCAAAAAATAATGTTTTCGGCTGTCAGTTCCACCCTGAAAAAAGCGGTACGGTGGGTCTTAACATTCTGAAAGCATTTACGGAAATGAAAGGGGAGTAAGATATGCTTATTTATCCTGCGATAGATTTATACGAGGGCAAAGCAGTCCGCCTTTTGAAAGGCGACTACAAGCAGATGACGGTTTACGGTGAAAATCCCCTGGAAATTGCACGGGACTTTGAAAAAAGCGGTGCAACCCATATTCATATGGTTGACCTTGAAGGTGCAAAAAAAGGATCTACTCCTAACTTTGAAACGGTATGTAAAATCAAAAAGAATACGAAGCTTTTTTGTGAAATCGGCGGCGGTATTCGCAGTATGGAGGTTATAGACCGATATGTTTCGGCAGGCGTTGACAGAGTAATTCTCGGCACAGCCGCCGTAACGGAAGAAGGTTTTGTTGAAAAGGCAGTCAAGGCTTACGGAGATAAAATTGCCGTCGGTATAGATATAAAAGACGGTTTTGTTGCAATCAAGGGCTGGACTGAAAAATCCGAACTTGAGGCTATGGACTTTGCTTCAAAAATGGAAAAAATCGGAGTCAGAACTCTCATTTGCACCGATATTTCAAAAGACGGCGCAATGGAAGGCACAAACCACGCACTATATAAGGAACTTTCAGAAAAATTCGGTATGCAGATTATCGCTTCGGGGGGAGTTTCTTCAATTGAGGACGTTGCAAAACTTGCAGAAAGAAATCTTTACGGTGCAATCATCGGCAAGGCCTACTACACCGGAGCAATTGACCTGAAAGAAGCAATCGAGGTGGCAAAATGATTACAAAAAGAATTATTCCCTGCCTTGATGTGCGTGACGGCAGAGTTGTGAAGGGCGTGAATTTTGAAGGCCTCAGAGATGTCAATTCTCCCGTTGAGCTTGCAAAATATTATAGCAGCTGCGGTGCTGATGAGCTTGTTTTTTATGACATCACCGCTTCTTCCGACGGCAGAAAACTTTTCACCGATATTCTTTGCGAAACGGCAAAGAGTGTTTTCATACCTCTTACCGTAGGCGGCGGTATCAACACTGTGGCGGATTTTGACCGTGTGCTCAAATGCGGTGCGGACAAGGTCAGCGTCAATTCGGGCGCAATCAGAAACCCCGACCTTATATATGAAGCCGCAAAACTTTACGGTGACCAATGCGTTGTGATTTCTGCTGATGTAAAGCGTGTTGACGGTGTTTTCCGTGTGTTCGCAAAGGGCGGCAGAGAAAACACGGGTCTTGAAGCAATAGAATGGATAAAACGCTGTGTAGGTAACGGTGCAGGTGAGGTTGTTCTCAACTCAATTGATACCGACGGTGTGAAAAAAGGTTTTGACCTTGAAATGCTGGACGCAGTATGTAAAGCGGTGTCCGTACCTGTTATTGCTTCCGGCGGTGCAGGGTGCATAAAGGACTTTATCGAACTTTTCAACACTCTTGACAAGGTTGATGCAGGTCTTGCCGCTTCGATTTTCCATTTTGGTGAGGTTAAAATTTCCGACCTTAAAGCCGAAATGGCAAAAGCAAATATTCCCACAAGGTTATAAGGTGATTAAAATGATAAATATTGACGAATTGAAATTTGACGAAAAAGGTCTTATTCCTGCAATTGTTGTGGACGCTGTGACAAAAAAAGTGCTCACACTTGCGTATATGAACAGGGAAAGCCTTGGCATATCCGCAGAAAAGGAACTGACTTGTTTCTGGAGCCGTTCAAGGCAGGAACTTTGGCTCAAGGGAGCCACAAGCGGCAACTATCAGCATATAGTGTCCATCACGGCAGACTGCGATAAGGACGCTCTGGTGGTTATGGTTGAGCCTGACGGACCTGCCTGTCACAAAGGTACGACTTCCTGCTTCAACGATGAGGTTTTTCAAAGCGA
Organism: uncultured Faecalibacterium sp.; assembly: GCA_964397395.1. Lineage (GTDB taxonomy): Bacteria > Bacillota > Clostridia > Oscillospirales > Acutalibacteraceae > UBA6857. Next base: position 37,436 of record CAYNIN010000005.1, on the reverse strand, counting down.
AGAACGTCGGGAGTTTTCCTATGAAGGTCTTATGAGCCTTATTGAAGGCAGAAAGACCGACAGAAAAGAGGGCTCATACACAACTTATCTTTTTGACAAGGGAATTGACAAAATACTTAAAAAGATAGGGGAAGAAACAACGGAGGTCATCATTGCCGCAAAGTCAGAGGATAAGAAAGAAACAATCTACGAAATTGCCGATCTCGCTTATCACGTTATGGTGCTGATGATTGAACAGGGAATTTCTCTTGAGGATATTCACAAGGAACTTGCTTCACGCCATGTAATTGATCATAAAGTAAAGCAGGAAAAAATGACAAGTTGACGGCAATTCTGCCGATAGCCCATGCATTGCAGGCGGTACTATGCTTTATGCGGTAAGTGCAGATACGATTCCCGAAACTTATGCTCACGGGGCTCAAAAGGGTGCCCTGTGATTTACTGCCCGAATTTTGCGGCTGATTATCTTCTCGAATGACTTGCATTGTATATATTTTTGTGATATAATTAGCAAGATTTTTCGTTTAGGTGGTAATTTATGGTTTACAGTAACATTTTGGAAGCAGTCGGTAACACACCGATGATTCGTCTTAACCGTATGACAGGGGAAGACGATGCACAGATTTTGGTAAAATTCGAGGGTCTTAATGTGGGCGGTTCCATAAAGACGAGAACTGCTCTTAATATGATAAATGATGCTGAAAAGAGGGGACTGCTGCATAAAGATACGGTTATCGTTGAGCCTACAAGCGGTAATCAGGGAATCGGTCTTGCTCTGGTGGGTGCTGTTAAGGGTTACAAAGTGAAGATTATTATGCCCGACTCTGTAAGTCGGGAAAGGCGTATGCTCGTTGAACATTACGGCGCCCAGGTTATACTTGTCCACGATGCAGGCAACATCGGTCTTTGCATTGAGGAGTGCCTTGCTCTCGCTCTTAAAATGAAAGAGCAGGACAGTAACGTCTTCGTACCCCAGCAGTTTGAAAATTTGGCAAACCCTGCCGTTCACCGCAGTTATACGGGTGAAGAAATACTTGCCCAGACAGACGGTGACATTGACGGCTTCTGTTCTGGTATCGGCACAGGCGGAACAATTACGGGTATCGGTGAAACGCTGAAAGCAAAAAATCCCGATATGGTGATATGGGCAGTTGAGCCCGAACATGCCGCAATTCTTTCAGGCGGCGCTATCGGTACTCACATACAGATGGGTATCGGTGACGGACTCATTCCCGACATACTCAATCAGCAGATTTACGACGACGTCTGCATTGTAAAAGATGAGGAAGCCTTACAGACGGCAAGGGAACTTGCAAGGAAAGAGGGCATACTTTGCGGTATAAGCAGCGGAACCAATGTTGCGGCGGCGCTGCGGCTTGCAAAAAAACTCGGTAAAGGTAAAACCGTTGTAACGGTACTTCCCGACACGGCAGAAAGATATTTCTCAACACCCCTTTTTGAATAAGGTGACGGTTATAAACCCAATCCCTTTTCGAATACTTCGTTAAAAGACTTACTGATACGATAAAGAAAAAACCACCTGAAGAAAAATTCAGGTGGTTTTTTTTGCAACCTAACATATCTATTATAGCAAATTTTATAAGCGGCAGTCAACAGTATATTTAACTTTCTCCCTTTTGAATAAAAAGACTATGGTGATTTTGTACAAAAAATATATTGAAATGTGGAAAACTTTATGTTATTATATAGACACAGAAAGGGAAAGGTGATACCGATGTACAGGTAAATCCTCAAAACTCAAAATTTAATATAAGGATTTAAAAGCTTAAAATTGAACTCTGATTACGGATTAAATCCAACGTCACTTTAAGGTGTTAAAAAAATCAGGCAGGTAGTTATTAGAACAAATCTTTATATGAAAATTAAATGAGTTTTCTGAAAAAAAGGCTTTTCAAATTCTTGATTTCTGCATGAAGATATAGATTGAAAGGAAAAATTAAAAAAACAGAAGTGCAGAAATAAAGAGAGATAAAAGCCGCAAACAAAGAAAGTGAGGTTGACCAAAAAGATGTTAGATATTAAAACGCAACAGAGATAACCCCCCGGACCAACAAAGATGTGTGAAGAAACATCGGTCCTCGGGGGTTATTTCATTTTATATCGGTTTTCGTCCCTTGGGGGCGTTTTTTTATGTCAAAAAAAACAACCGAATCAAATTGAATCGGTTGTTTCCGTTGTTTCTGTTATTTTGTAAGAGTGCCTAAAAGTTCACCTAAAGTATAATTGCCTGAAATGTACACGCCGTTTACACTTTCGCTGTCAAAGGAGCCGCCGCTGTAAACGTTGTAGGAGTCTGACTTATCAATTGTATCAGTTGCAAAAATAATTGTCTGATAACTTTTGGGCGATTGGATTCCGATGATGGCATTGTCCTTTTCGTCGGTGATAACGAGAAGTGTATTTGCAGGTGTTGAGCAGTTGAAAGCAAGAACCTGAACTTTGTCAGAGGTTTTGCTGACTGACTGGGCCATACCGCTTGCACCGACGGCAAGAAGTGTTCCGCCGGACATATTGAAGTTACCCGCATAGTCAAGGGCGCCGTTGCCGCTGTTTGTAGGTCCGAAGACAACGATTGTACCGCCTGTTACGGTTGCATCACCGTTTGAGTCAAGACCGTCACCGTCAGCGTCCATAAACAGATAACCGCCGTTCATATAAAATTGGCAACTTGCCTGATAATCCATCATACCGCCCATTCCGCCTCTGCCGCCTTGGCTTTCGGTGGTACTGCCTGTTGAAGCGTTGAGTCCGTCATCTTCGGCTGCGAGAGTCGTTGTACCGCCGTTTATGGTTATAACTGCCGCTTCAAGACCTTCGTAGGAAAAGGTTATGTCAATATTACCGTCGTTAATGGTGAGATTGTTATCGGCGTGAATACCGTCATCGTCACTTTCAAGGGAAAATGCACCGCCGTTTACCAATATATCTGTGCCGTGAACGGTATCGTCGGGAGAGGAAACGGTGAACGATCCGCCTTCTATGGTGAGAGTCTTTCCTGCTTTTATTCCCTTTGCAGATACGCTTGAGTTTTCGCTTGTTTCTTCGTAACTGCTGTCATTGGGGAAAAATCCGCCGCCCTTTGACTTGTTTCTTTCCTGTCTGTTCATTGCCATACCCATACCGAAGTCTTCGCTTTGCTGTACGGTGCCCGTTGAGCCGCCGCAGGAAACAATGTTGAAGGTGCCGCCTGTGATGTCAATGTCAGTTATTGCCTGAATAGCGTCAAGTTCACTTTTTATGTTAACTGTACCGCCGCTTATGAGAATGAAGCCTTTATCTTCTTCCTCTTCTTCGCTTGTACGGATGCCGTCACCGCCTGCGTCAATTGTCAGGATACCGTCACTTATTTCAACACTATCCTTGCCTCTTATTCCGTCATCCACAGAGGTGATGTTGATTATACCGCCTCTTATATCAAGGTCATTTTTGGTGAAAATACCTTTGTTCCAGAGTGCGTTTACGTTAAGGGTGCCCGAGCCTTCAATCTGTAAATCATCTTTTGAATAGATAACTGCCGTGGCGTAATCGGCGTTTTCGTCGTCGGGTACGGTTCTGTCGGCTGAGTCTGTAAGGTTGTTAACAGAACCTGCGGCAAGAATAATAATTGTTTCCTTGGGGCAGTTTTCAACAAAAATCGGTGCGTCGTCCTGACAGGTAATGTCTACACCGTTAAGATAAAGTTTAACCTTTTTGTCCTCAGAGGAAGTATTGATGTAAATTTTACCGTTTGAAAGACTGCCCGAAAGGGAGTAGGTGCCGGGCTCGGTTATGGTAACAACGGAATCTGAAAAGGAGGCTCCCGTACCGTTAACGGTTGTATTTGCATCATTCAGAACAATATATGTGTCAATGCTTACGTCGTCATCTTCCGTTTCCTCGGAAGACAGGGCTTCTGTTTCGGTTGTTTCCGATTCCGTTTCGCTTACGTCGGTTTGAGATTCGGTTTCATTTGCACTTGTTTGCGCCTGTGTTGAGGAAGAAACGACATCTCCGCCTGTTTCGTTATCTTTAACGTTACCGCAGGAAGCGAAAACAAACGTAAGAATCAGACAAAAGGAGAGAAGAACTGTGATTTTTTTTCTGTTCATAGTTTATACCACCTTAAAGGATTTCTTGACTGAGTATCTGATTACTGCATATAATTTCAAGGTTACCGTTACGGCATCTGAGAGCGTCAATCATTTCTTTTTCTTTTGAGGAATCTTTAAGAACAATTTCATAACGGAGTTTGAAAAGGCTTCCCATATTTGTGGTTTTAGACTGTACTAACTCATTGCTTTTAAGGTATTGAGAAAAAATATCGTCGAAGCAGTTTGTATAGTCAAGACCTTCGGGAATTACAACAGTAAGTATTTTTTTGCCCTTTTGTGCCTTTTCGCCAAAGGAAATGAGGTTGTAAAGAATAAGTACAAGGCAAACCGTAAGGGTGAAAACTGCCGCATAGGCTATGTAACCCATACCCGTTGCAAGACCTGAGGCGAGGGCAACGAAGATTGCTCCGATTTCCTTTGCCGTACCGGGTATACTTCTGAAACGTACAAGACTGAATGCGCCTGCAACGGCAACACCTGCACCGAGGTTTCCGTTAACCATCATAATTATAACCTGAATAACCGCAGGAAGAACGGCAAGAGTTGTAACGAAACTGCCGGTGTATTTTTTGCTTGTTTTCATATAGCAAAGAGCTGTAAGAGCACCTAAAACAAGGGAACTGACGGTGCATATAATAAAAATGTTGATTGTAACGGAATCTGAGATTATTGAAGAAAAAGGTGTTTCCATAATTGTACTCCTTAAGATTTATTTAAAAATCTTATTTTTTATTTTTTGGGTATAAATTGTGCCGTATTTGGAATATGTTTGGGGATAAATGTGAAGTCTGTCAAGTTCACCGCTCAACCATAAAGGCATGGATGAAACACATTTTATTTCCATAATATATTCATCTTCGCCGAGAATTACAGTGCCGTCGCTGCCGCTTCTCAAGTCGGTGTCCTCATCTCTGAAACGTATGCAGCTGTCAAAAGTTATTCTCAAAGACGGGTCCTCTTTGTAAAAGTATGCACTTCGGTTGTAAAAAATTGCAACGGCAGGTTTGAGTGTCGGATAAAATTTGAGGAAATAATCAATTTCCCTTAAAATCTGCGAGTCTTTTTTCGGTCGCAGACCGTCACAAAGATATGCGAGAGCATCTTTGTAACTCATATTTATCCGCCTTTTATAAACAATGCCTTTATATTTTTTCTTCAGTTCAATAAAGCAATTGCTGCTGTCCTGAACATTGCCGTAACAACGCATTCGTAGTTTCTCTTTATATACTGTGGGCTTTTCAATTGAAGCCCTGATGAGTCGGTAATCATCAGTGTCAAAATATATATTTGCTACTGTGCTTTTGCCGAAACTGTCGGGAGAGAGTTTGTCGCCGACGGCTTTTAAAAGAGAAAGACGCTGACTTTCGGTTATACGGTATTTCTTTTCGGTTCTTTCAAAGATGGTGCCGAATTTGGCCATTAAGTTTTCACCAGCCTGTCAGGGTGATTTTCTGTCACATCAGAGTGTGATTTTAAAGGTGATTTCCTTTGTGCCGTTTGTGACGGCTTTGATTTTGCCTTTGTGTCTTTCAACAATAGCTGCGGCAATTGAAAGTCCGATACCGTAACCGCCTGTTTCACGGCTTCGGGAACTGTCGGCTCTGTAAAAGCGTTCAAAGAGTTTTGAAACGTTTTTCGGGTCAACATAATCCGTTGTGTTAAAGGCATCAAGACAGAGGCTTTTGCCCCATTTATAAAGAGAAATCTGTATGGTGCCTTCACTGTCGGAGTATTTGATTGCATTGTCGCAGAGTATGGACACAAGTTGACGTATTTCTTTTTCGTTGCCGTGATATTTCAAATCGGGGGTCACGGAAATAGCGAAGTTTTTGTTTGCTATTTTTGCCCTTGATTCAAACTCACTTGCCGTTTCTTCAACGGCGGTACTGATGTTAAAAAGGATGTTTTGTGAAGTGTCCTGCGCCTCGTTGAGTTTTGAAAGTTCAACAAGATTTTTAACAAGAGAGTTCATTCTCACCGTCTGATTTTTAATGCTCGTTACCCATTCGTTTTCGCCCTCGCACATCTCAAGAACTTCCGCATCGGCAGAGATAATTGCAAGGGGCGTTTTCAGTTCGTGACCTGCGTCGGTGATGAACTGTTTTTGTTTTTTGATACTCTCTGCAACGGGGGAAAGAGCCTTTTTCGAGAGGAAGTAAACGCAAACGAGAAGCACCAGAAGGGTGACTATGCCGACTGTTGCGGAAAGAAAAGCCAAAACAACCGTATCACGTATTTCTTCCTGGTAGTCGATGAAAATAATCATGGAACGGTTTCCGTTTTGGGTATAGTAGTATCTGAAATAATTTGAAAAACCGAACCCGGGGGGATTGTTCTCATAAACAGAGGCAGCATAATTAAAGGCTGCCTGAGCATCGACGGAGGCAATGTGATCTACCGAAATTTTTGTTACGGTATTTCCCATCATCTCAACAACGAAATATCTTGTTGAAAAAGGCGTTTCGGGAAATTTATACTCGGAAAACGGGTTGAACATTCCGCCTGATAAAATGTTGGGTGAAAATTCGTTGTAGGGCAGATTTCCGCCGTTTTCTGCAATGGTCATAAGGGTATTCTTAACATCTGAGTCCCGCTGATAAAGATTAAACAGATTAACCGTAACGGTGTGGACACAGATGGAACAGGTCAGAGCAAACATCGTAATTGCTATAAAACGCCACTGCAGTTTTTTCAGCATTTTATTTCCTCCAGGGTGTAGCCTACACCTCTTACAGCCTTAATTTCCACGTTGGCGCCAAGACCTGAAAGTTTTTTACGAAGGTATGAGATATACACCCATACAACATTTATTTCCGCTTCTGTTTCATAGCCCCATATTCTTTCCATAAACTGTTCTGTTGAAATGAGTCTGCCGGGGTTTGTCAGAAGCATTTCAAACATCTGAAATTCCTTGTTTCCGAGTCTTACGGAGTTTTCGCCTTTGGAAAGTTCAAAGGTATCTCTGTTAAGATTTATGTTGCCGAAAGAAAGCAGGTTAGGGGAGAACTCTGCCTTTCTTCTTGTCAGCGCTCTTACTCTTGCAAGAAGTTCGCCCATTGCAAAAGGCTTTGTCAGATAGTCGTCGGCACCTGAATCAAGACCGAGGATTTTATCTTCAATTTCTGCTTTTGCCGTAAGGATAAGTACGGGAGTGGAAACTCCCTGTTTGCGAAGTTCTTTGAGCACTTCAATGCCGTTCATTTTCGGCATCATAAGGTCAAGGATAATACCGTCGTAGTTTTCGCAAAGTCCCCAGTCAAGAGCGTCCTGACCGTTGTAAACCGCATCCACGGAGTAGTTGTTATGTTTAAGAATAGCGCAAAGAGCTTTTGACAATTCTTTTTCATCTTCTGCCAATAATAATCGCATAAAAATCCCTCCCGTTTTTTTACTTTTACATTTTAACATACCCTTTTTGCTTTTTCAAGAAAAGGTGTCAGTGCACAGTAACAATAATAAATAAAAGACCTTAAATTAACTGAAAATAAACATATAAATGTGAAATTATATTTTATACAGACATTAAAACAGTCGGAAAAAGCAGTAATAACCTTTCCCGACTGTTTGATTTTATTCTGTTTTTTCAAGGTAGGCGCCGTTTACATAACCGTTTGTATCTCCGTACCGAACATAGAGCCAGTTTTCATCTTCGCTGTCACTGCCCATAACGGTGACAGTTTCTCCCTGACCGAGAACACCTATTGCTGCATAACTTGTTGAGGGACCTTTCCGCATATATACACCTTGAAGGGCGGTGACGGTGGCGGTGTAGTTTTCGGTTTCATTTACGGATAAATCAGAGGTTTTTTCCGTTGTTGTTTTTTCGGTTTCTTTTACGGTGGCTTCTTCGGTTACTTCTTCGGTGGTAGTTTCCGAAGTGCTTTCTTCGGTTTCTTTTGTGGCGGCTTCTTCTGTTGAAGTTTCGTCAAATTCTTCTTCGTTCTTTTCATTGGAAAGATAACTGCTCATAAGCCAGCCGTAAACATCTTCATCGGGCACATAGACGTAAACCCAGAGTGCCTGACTGTCTGCCGCACCGAGAATGTGTACCGTAGAGTTGTTGGGGAGAGTCTGAATTTCGGCGTAAGTTTCATCGGGACCTTTTCTGAGGGCTTGTCCGTCATTTTTTGCATTGTAGGCTACAACGGTATTGTAAACTACCGAGGGGGTAACGGTGCCCGCCGATGAGTCGTACTCTGCAACGGCGGTGGTGGTGCCGTCATTATCTGCTGCAGAGGATACCTTTTCAAAAATAGTTGAAATTGCAGGGCTTATGTTGAAGTAGTCCGCCGCTACGATTGCCGCCGCCAGAACGGCAACGAGAATAAGTACGCTGACAAAAGCAACTCCCGACTTTGATTTTTTCTTCTGCTGATTTTCTTTTACATAGGTTATGTTGTCCTCGAATATCTCTGCTCCGCTTTGGCTTTTCATCTGACCTGTGCCGAAAATTGAGGCAGGGGACTCGGCTTCTTTTTCATCAAAGACTTTTTCACAAGGGGTACCGCAAGAGGGACAGTAACTTTCACTTCCTGACAGAATGTAACTGCACTTTTTACAAAACATAAAAAAACTCCTTTCAGGTGATAGTAAAAAAATTCTATCACTCAAAAAAGGAAAACTTTGTCATAAAAATGTAAAATACAAAATTCAAAATGCAAAATTGATAAAAATTGCATCCTGCACCCACAACTTTTGCTCCGTGGCAAAAATATCGCTCTTTTATTGCAGTCACTTCCGTCAGATTGCAAGGCAAGAAAGCGGTTGTCGCTGCGCTTTTTATTATAACATAAAGAAGCCAGGCACCTGACTATACCTGACTTCTTTATACATATTTGAAAGGAGAGGGGAGTGCGGTGGGAAGGAGGGTAGAAAAATGAAAAATCGGAAAAAAACACTTTTCTGTTCCCATCGCACAATGTAAGTATACAAAGTTAAGTTAAAACTGAGTTTAAAGGGCAGTAAACATTTTATTAAGAAAAAGTTGCAGAATTTTGCGGAAAGTTTTAGTAAAAATTATTTTTGTTTCCGTCATCTTTTAAGTTCGGCGAGAAGTTTCTTGCCGTGATTTCTTATTTCAATAACAAGGTCACTGTCGGGTTTATAGTAGCAGTTCCTTTTTGAAAGGAAACGGTACTCTGCTTCCCTTAAAGCCATAACGACAAGTCCGCCAACAAAGGCACTGACAATAATTATAACGAAAAGGGGCAGACGGCAGGTGAGAAAATCACCTGAACGCAAAGGCAGAGTGAAACTCATATAAATTTCGCCTTTTTCAAAAAGTTCGGCAAAGGTGTAGTCAACTTCGCCGTATGTATAGTTACCCGTTGCATATTTTGGCAGTGAGCCGTCGGTATAAGCCGTATTGACAATGCCGAAAAGAGCCGTAAGAGCGCCGCCGAAAGCAGAGCCCGCCATAAAGCCGGGTATCATTGTGAAAGGACTTCTCATTGCAAGGGGCATTGAGGGAGCAACGGTGAGTTTGATGTTTTCAAAGAAAGCGTTGATAGGACCCGTTGTTGCAAAGTTGAAGTCGTCGGTATCGGTAATACCGCCTTTCTTGAAAAGTTTGCAGTTGAGTATACCGAAAAATGCAGTCCAGCCAACTGTTATAAAGCAAACGGAGTAGATTGTTATAAGTTGTGCATTGCCCGTAGTAAGATAGGCGGCAGTTGCAACGGAAAAAGCCGAAAGGGAAAGGGGACCGATAAGGTCGAAGCCTACCATAAGACCCATAAGTACAGCGGTAAGAACAACGTTACTGCCTGAAAGGTCTGTAAGCACTCCCTTAAGAGCTTCACTTATTGCCGAAAAGGGCAGTTCAATACCGTACTTTACAAGCAGAAAAGTCATAGCGCAGGAAGCCACGGGAAGAATAAGTACAAGGACAATGAGGTCAACACCGTCAGCAATGTCAATGCCTTTAATTGTATCGGGTATTGCTTTAATTTTCTTGCGGAGTTTTGCAAGAAGGGAGTCAATACCTCTGCCGATGGGATTTTTAAGGGAAGTCCAGCCTGCATAAAGGAATTTTATCAGGAGAGCCAGAAATACCGCCATAATCAGATAACCCATATATCCGATTGAGGTGGCTTCGGCATAATTTGAGGGTGTTGCAAAAAAGCAGGAATACATATTTTCTGCATCTGCCGACACCGAAGTGAAGTGGCAGAAATAAACGGAAAGGGCAAGACTCGGTGCTATTGCGGGAAGTCCTGCGATGAGATAGGAAAGCACCACTGCAAGAGCAACGAAGAAGAAGTCTGTTGCCCAGAATAAAATGAACCAGAGGGTAGGCTCGTTTTCTGCACCTGTCCAGCCTAAAATGTGGTAGGTCTGAAAGATGTTCTGTAAAACAAAGAAAAAGCCTGCACCCAATGCACCGAAAAGTTGAACGATGAACATTATGGACGTTGCACGGTATATTTTCTTTTTAGTGTCAAGATAAAGATTTTTAATCATATTTTCTCCTCCTTTTTTTGTTTCCCGTTAACTCTTAAAAGAGTCCTGTAATTTTGCCGTTCTCGTCAACATCAATCTTTTCCGCTGCGGGAACTCGGGGAAGACCGGGCATTGTCATAATATCACCGGTGAGAACAACTATAAAGCCTGCACCTGCGGAAACCTTAACATTTCTTACCGTTACGGTGAAACCTTCGGGTGCACCGAGTTTTGCAGGGTCATCAGAGAAACTGTACTGTGTTTTTGCAACGCATACGGGCATTTTGTCACAACCCATTTCAGTGAGTTTCTTAATCTGCTTTTTAGCACCGGGGGTGAAAGCAACGTCTTTACCGCCGTAAACTTTTGTTACAATATCTTTGATTTTGTTTTCGATTGTATCTTCTGCATCATAGGAGAAACTGAAGTTTGAGTTATCCTCTTCTTCGCAAAGGCGTACAACTTCTTTTGCAAGTTCTTCGCCGCCCTTGCCGCCTTCTGCCCAGACGTTTGAAAGGCAGACGTTAACACCGAGTTCTTTGCACTTTGCAATTACGAAATCAATTTCTTTGTCTGTATCTGTGGGGAAGCGGTTAACTGCAACAACGCAGGGGAGTTTATACACATTTTTGATGTTTGATACGTGGCGCAGAAGATTGGGGATACCCTTTTCGAGAGCCTCAAGGTTTTCTGTACCGAGTTCGGTTTTTGCAAGACCGCCGTGCATTTTAAGAGCACGGATAGTTGCAACCATAACAACGGCAGAGGGCACAAGACCTGCCATACGGCACTTGATGTCAAGGAACTTTTCAGCACCCAAATCTGCACCGAAACCTGCTTCGGTGATTGCATAATCACCCATTTTAAGTGCGGTTTTTGTTGCAATTACGGAGTTGCAACCGTGAGCAATATTTGCAAAGGGCCCGCCGTGAACAAAAGCGGGAGTACCTTCAAGGGTTTGCACAAGGTTGGGTTTGAGAGCATCTTTCAAAAGAGCCGTCATAGCACCTGCCGCATTAAGCTCACCGCAGGTAACGGGCTTGTCTTCGTAGTTGTAGCCTACGATTATTCTTGAAAGTCTTTCTTTAAGGTCAGTGATTGAGGAAGCAAGGCAAAGAACCGCCATAACTTCACTTGCAACGGTTATGTCGAAACCGTCTTCACGGGGAGTGCCGTTGATTCTTCCGCCAAGACCGTCGGTGATGAAACGAAGCTGTCTGTCGTTCATATCCACACAGCGTTTCCAGGTGATACGTCTTACGTCGATACCGAGTTTGTTACCTTGCTGAATGTGATTGTCAAGCATAGCCGCAAGAAGATTGTTAGCGCTTGTGATGGCGTGAAAATCGCCTGTGAAGTGAAGATTGATGTCTTCCATAGGTACGACCTGAGCGTATCCGCCGCCTGCCGCACCGCCTTTAACACCGAATACGGGGCCGAGAGAAGGCTCACGAAGGGCAACGGTAACTTTCTTGCCTATACGGCTCATACCGTCGGCAAGACCGATTGTGGTGGTAGTTTTGCCCTCACCTGCAGGGGTGGGAGTAATAGCCGTAACGAGTACGAGTTTACCGTCTTTTTTATCCTTGCTGTCATTTAAAAGCGAAAGGTCAATTTTTGCCTTGTAGTTGCCGTACTGCTCAATGTACTTTTCGTCAACTTCTGCTTTTTTTGCAATTTCGGTGATGTGCTTCATTTTGCACTGCTGGGCAATTTCAATGTCACTTAAATATGCCATTTCGAGTTTCCTCCTGACGCTTTGTCGGTAAAATTATACAGGACAAGTATAACATTATTTGTGTCTTTAAGTCAATGCTTTTACTGTTTGTATATATTTTTGTTTAATAATACTATTGAAACCGATTTACATAGGTGTTATAATTAAAACAGCACATCTTGAGGAGGTATGTTATGAAGTATTTTAAAAGGATTGTTTTGGTTTGTTCTTTAATTGCCGTTCTCTGCTTAACTGCAGTGTCTGCCTTTGCTTTGAACGGCGGCATTTCTGATTTTTCTGTCAGTTTTAATACGGGAGTTAATCAGGTGCAGATTAAGTGGTGGGCAGGTACGGATGCATATTATCTGTTTATGCCGTCAGATGCTCCCCTCGGTGAAGTTAAAGCGGAATTTACTGCTTCATCGGACGTAACTTTTAACGGCAATGAATTAAAAAACGGAGATGTTCTCAATCTTGATACACAGACCGATTATGTTCTTTCCTGTGACGGCAATGAATATATTTTAAAAGTTTTGCAGTCTGAAGACTTACCGTCGTTACATATTACAACTGAATCCGGCTCTATGGATTCGGTTAATGCAAATAAATCATATAAAGAACAGGGAGATATAGTTATTCTTTCTGAAGGTGAGGTTATCGTTGACCGGGAACTTAACTATATCAAAGGCAGAGGCAATTATACATGGACTCTTCCGAAAAAGCCTTATAACATCAAGTTTAATAACAAGATAAGTCTGTTCGGTATGGAAAAAGCAAAGAAGTGGACGCTGCTTGCTAACTGTTATGATAATACAATTATCCGCAATGCCACAGCCTTTGATCTTGCTGAAAATGTCGGACTTGATTTTACTTCGGAATATGTTTCTGTTGATCTTTATATCAATAAAGAATATTACGGAAATTATCTTTTGTGTGAAAGCGTTGAGGTTGGCGACGGCAGGGTCGAAATTGAAGATCTTGAGGGAAATACAGAAGATGTAAATGAAGAAGATCTTGATACGTATGACCTTGGCGGTGTCAGATTTGATAATTACAGAAATATTAAAGCGGGAACGCAGAAATGGGTGAACATCCCCAATGATCCCGAAAACATAACCGGCGGTTATCTTCTTGAATATGAATATCCCACAAGATATAATGACGAGGTCAGCGGTTTTGTTACCGACCGCAGTCAGACAATTATATTAAAGTCGCCTGAATATGCCTCCGAGGCACAAGTTAAATATATAAGTTCATACTATCAGGAATTTGAAGATGCGGTCAATTCCGAAAACGGATATAACAGTTTAGGTAAGCATTATACGGAATATATTGACGTTGACTCTTTTGTTAAAATGTATGTTTTCCAGGAGTTTGTTAAAAATCTTGATGCTGCCTTAACAAGTTTTTATATTTATAAAGATGCAGACAGTGATAAGTTCGTTGCGGCACCCGTATGGGATTTTGATAAGGCTCTGGGTGCAAACGAACAAAGGTATGGCTCGAACATTTCATATCCGACAGGTTGGTGGGCAGGCGTGATTTATTACTCTGAAATGCACTGCATCAGCGATGTTACACCAACTGTACTGAACGCACTTTACAAACAGGACGACTTCTTTTCTCTCGCCTGTGATGAATGGCAGAATACTTTTTCACGTCTTATCAATGCTTCATATATAAACACTGTTTCCGAAAAAGCAAATGCACTTTCGTCTTCTGCAGTTATGAACGGTATACGTTGGAGTTGTTACGGAACAACGGAACCCGAAAGTGTTTCAACTGCTTATAAGGCTTACGTTAAGGCTAATTTGCTTGACTTTATGAGTGCAAGAAAAGATTTTCTTGACAAAGCTTTTTCAGATACATCGGTGAGAGTTTTCTATAATTCCAACTCGGGTAAGGGCATAATGTTCAACAGTGATGCGGTTGTAATCGGTGATGAATTGGTTCTTCCTTCCTGCACTTTTACCCATTCTTCTCTTGTTTTTTCAGGTTGGAACACGCTTCCCGACGGAAAAGGTGAAAGTTATAAAGCGGGGGACAGAGTTACTCTTGATTCTGAAAAAGTCACTTTCTACGCACAATGGGAAGAAAAAAACGAAGATAAAAATGACACCACCGATAACAATGATAATACAGACGATAACTGTAATCACATTTGCCACAGTGAAAACGGTTTTATGAAATTTATATGGAAAGTTCTTTGCGGCATTTTCAAAATTTTCAAAGTCAATGAAATCTGTAAATGCGGAATTGAACATTATTGATGGGGCTGTTTCACCAAAACAGCTCTGAAAGGTGAATTAAATTAACCTGATTATAGACAGAAACTATAAAGAAAAGAACTGACCTTTCTCCTTGTATTTTTATTACCTTTATGCTATAATCAAGCCGCAAACAAAGAAAGACAGGTATTGATGCGGTGCTTGCAATTGATACGGGAAACACAAACATTGTTATTTATGAGCATCTTGTTTTAATAGGTCTTAATATTATTTTTTGAGAAAAACGACTTCCGTCACCTTGAGCGGACGACAGCAAGGAGGTAAATTTATTATGAAATCAGCAAATCCTGACCGTAAGCAGATTGAAAATCTGGCAATAGGAGCAATTCTCACGGCACTGGTAGTTGTAATTCAGGCTATGGGTGCAGTTATACGTTTCGGCCCCTTTTCAATTTCGCTTGTACTTATCCCCATTGTTATCGGTGCGGCAATGTGCGGACCGAAAGTAAGTGCCTGGCTCGGCTTCGTTTTCGGCGTCGTTGTACTTATGACAGATGCGGCAGCATTTCTTGCAGTGAGTGTAATCGGTACGGTTATCACCGTTCTTCTCAAAGGTACTCTTTGCGGTTTTGCGGCAGGAGTTACATATAAGGCTATTGAAAAGAAAAACCGTTATGTTGCAGTGGCAACTTCGGCTCTTGTCTGCCCCGTTGTAAACACAGGTGTTTTCCTTTTAGGCTGTTTTGTTTTCTTCTTTGAAACAATAAAAGAATGGGGACTCGCAGCAGGCTTTGAAGGTACTGTTGAATATATGATAATGGGTCTTGTCGGTGTTAATTTCCTTGTTGAAATTGCAGTTAACGTTGTGCTTTGTCCCGTTGTTATCAGAATTCTCAACATTGTGAGAAAGAATAAATAAAGTTCCCGTTACTGCACTCAGAACGGAGTAAATTCAATAACTGAAAAGGTCACTCTGCATTTTACAGAATGACCTTTTTGTTTTATCCGAGTTCGGGTTTATCCGTAAACTCAATTACGGGCTCACCTTTGATGCCGTCACTTTCGAAAATAACAATTTCGTTTGTGCCTTCTTTCAGAAGAGAGGCAGGCACATAAAGAGTTTTCTGGGGACCGATTTCCCAATATCTGCCGAGGTTGAAGCCGTTGAGGGTTACAAAGCCCTTTGTAAAGCCTTCGGTTTTAAGGAAAGTATCGGCTGCGTTTTCTATCTCAAAAGTACCTTTATAGAAAACTGACTTTTCTTCGGGGGAATTTGCGGTATAGTCCACCTTTTCAAGATTGTTCATAGGCAGGGGGTAAACGTCCCAATTAAAATGGATTTTGCCGTCAAGCAGACATCTGCCTGCAATGCCTTTCTTCCTCATCATCTTTGCACCGAAGTTTGCTCTGCCCATATTTTCGCAAAGTACCGTCAGCACGTCACCCTTCTTTGCGCTGATTTTAATTTCAAGGCTGTCATTTATATAAACAATGCCTGCAAGGTCGGTGTTTATGTAAATCTGTGCTCTGTCGCCGAGGCTTTCAAAGGAAAGGGTAACATTGTCGTAATCTCTTGAAAGGGTTGTTCTGTATGCAATGTAGCCGTAACCGTAACCGTATTTTTCCATACATGCAGGCACATCGGAATGAATGGGGGAGGAGAGATTGTCAAGGTTTGAGAAGATACCCGACTTTTCCGTAAGTGTAACTTTGCCGTAGGCTTTTTTCTCTCTGTCGGCAGGTACTTCGGGAAGTTCAGTATCCACATACTTCTTTATAACCTCACGCACAGCCATATATTTCGGGGTAACGTCACCGCACTCTGTAAGCATAGCATCGTAGTCGTAACTTGTGACGTCGGGGGCAAATTTTTCATAATGATTTGCACCGCTTGTGAAACCGAAGTTAGTGCCGCCGATGAACATATACATATTAAGACTGCCTTTTTTGAGCATATCGTCAACAACACCTGCATAAACGGCGGCATCAGTTGTGTGGTGCTTTTCGTCGCCCCATGCATCAAACCAACCGTTCCACATTTCCATACACATTTTCGGCATATCGGGATAAAGTTCGTCGTGAGCCTTGAAGTTTTCTTCAACACGGCTGCCGAAGTTAAGGGTTGAAAAAGTACCCTCGACACTGCCATCAAGGAGATTTGCTTTTGATGTGCCGTCGGAGGTGAAAAGGGGTACGTCAATACCACGCTTTATATATCCGTCACTAAGATATTCAAGATATTCTCTGTCGTCACCGTAGTAGCCGTATTCGTTTTCAATCTGCATCATAATAACGGGGCCGCCGTTAGTTGAAAGCAGGGGACGTACCTGACCGAAAAGTTTGTCAAGGTAGGCGTCAAAGTGTTTGATGTAGGCCTTGTTTGAGCAGCGTATTTCCATATTTTCGTCGGTCTGAATCCACCAGGGGAGTCCGCCGAACTCCCACTCGGCACAGATGTAGGGACCGGGACGAACAATAACCATAAGGTCTTCCTTTTGTGCGGCTCTGATGAAAGAAGCGATGTCAAGATTTCCCGTGAAATCATATTCGCCCTGCTTCTTTTCGTGCATATTCCACACGCAGTAGGTTTCAACGCAGTTACAGCCCATTGCTTTCATTTTTTTGAAAATGTCGCTCCAGGTGTCAGGCATATTGCGGAAATAGTGTACGGCACCGGAAATGAGTTTGACGGGTTTACCGTCTTTGATAAACTGATTTCCTCTGACTTCAAATTTCATAAGTTTCTCCTTTGCGCACTTGTTTTTTATGATTGCATTTTTTCGTGCAGTATTTACAAGAGAGAGAGGCGTTTGTTTCGGGATAGAATCTGTAAGGGTGTTTGTGATAGTTAAACTCCCAAAGGAACATAACCAAAAACGCAAGGAAAATAATCGTTACATTCAGTACCGTTGCCGCAACAGACATCTGCGGTGCAAAGATGAGAGCACTTGCAAAAATGGCGTAGTCCCAGCAGTTTATGCCGCAGTGTTTGCAACAGTGATTTTTATTGTGAAGAAAAAATACGCTCAAAAGGCATTTCTTTCTTATGAAGATTGAGTTGAACATAAACAGAATCGACATACCGCTTAAAAAGAGTTGCCATGTAAGAATTTTCATATACTTGATAAAACCGATAAAGCCCAGATAAAAAAACCACAGAGCAATAACTTTTTTGATACCCTTACGTTTATAACTTGTTCTGACGGTGGCATTCGGTACGGGACGGTAAAACTTCGCCGACATTTTTGTATGCACGGCATAGTCAACCTTTTTCAGAATAGTTTCAAAAGAAAACAGCCAGCCGAAAGACAGGGAAATAAAGGTTATGTAGATGATGTTTGCTGTTTTGTCCTGTACGTCGAAAAAGAAGTTCATAAGAAAAAAGCCAATTGCACAGGAACCGAAAACAAGAATTTCAATGATAAAGGATATTGTGTTGTATGATTGGTTACTTTTTGACATGTTATACTTCCTTTCTGATAATATCACAATTATATATGATACAGCCTCATTAGTCAACAAAAAAGCCTCATCGGCAAAGAAAAAATATATTCAATACTTGCAGATGGTATGTAAATTATCAGCAAACAGAAAACCTGATAACATACGGTTATGGTCATTTCGTCAACATCTGACTGTATGTTTACATATCAATCCTAAGGATTGGATAAAAAAAGCACCGCACAGCGATGCTTTTCCTTTGGTGGAGACGGCGGTAATCGAAACCGCGTCCGAAAACTCGTCCACACAACTTTCTCCGGGTGCAGTCAGTCTTTTAACATTCCCTTATCTTCACGCCGAGTGACAGGCTTGAAGACTTGGTAGACTCTTGTGCATGACGGCATACGAGTCTGCTCTGCCGTACACGTTCACTGCTAATCGACGCCTCAGGTTAAGCCGCAGTACTCAAAACCGAGACGGGCTGCAATTAGGCAGCCTTTAAAACTGTTTTGTTGTCGTTTATTATTTAAAACGTGTGACTTTTAAAGTGGTGCCACTCCACTACCCGCTTATTATGCTTCAAAATCCCCGTCGAAATCCTTTCGTCCCCATATGATTTTGAAGTTGTATTTTTATTATATGCGAAAAAAGATGCTTTTTCAAATGTAACTTTTACCTTTCTTTGAAGGCTCTTTCCATATCTCTCTGAGCGTCTTTTTTTGCCATATCCTCTCGTTTGTCATAGATTTTCTTACCTTTGCAAAGACCTACTTCAAGTTTTGCTCTGCCTTTGAGAAAATATACGGAAAGGGGGATAAGAGTCAGACCCTGCTGTTTCGTTACACCGAAAAGGCGGTTGATTTCTCTTTTGTGCATAAGAAGTTTTCTCACACGCATCGGGTCACGGTTGAAAATGTTGCCTTGCTCGTAAGGGGATATGTGCATACCTTTAACAAAGATTTCGCCTTTGTCGATACTGCACCAACTGTCTTTAAGGTTGATTCTGCCCTTGCGGATTGACTTTACTTCCGTACCGAAAAGTTCGATGCCTGCTTCGTAAGTTTCAAGAACAAAATAGTCGTGTCGGGCTTTTTTGTTCTGTGCTACGGTTTGTTTTTCGTCGTTCATACCCGACACTCCTTTCGTTGATTGATTGCACGGACACGGCACGCCGTGTCCAACGAATTTTAAATGTTACGTCTGCCTTCCAGAGCCTTTGAAAGTGTTACCTCGTCGGCATATTCCAGGTCGGCGCCTACGGGGACACCGTAAGCAAGACGGGAAACAGTAATGCCCATAGGTTTGAGAAGACGTGAAATGTACATTGCAGTTGCCTCACCTTCAACGGTGGGGTTGGTTGCCATAATAACCTCTTGAATTTTGCCGTCGGAAAATCTTGCGATAAGTTCCTTAACGGTAATATCCTCGGGTCCGATACCGTTCATAGGGGAGATTACTCCGTGAAGAACGTGGTAAGTGCCCTCGTACTCGTGGGTGCGCTCAATTGCCATAACATCTCTCGGGTCTTCAACAACGCAGAGCAGACTCTCGTCACGACCGCTGTTTTTGCATATCGGGCAGAGTTCTTCTTCAGAGAGATTGCAACAACGGCTGCACTTTTTGATTTTTTCGTGGGCGTTGAGGATTGCTTTTGAAAAATTTTCTGCTTCTTCTTTTTTCAGCCCCAGAACGTAAAAGGCAAGGCGCTGGGCTGTTTTGTGACCGATACCGGGCATACGCTCGAACTGTTCGACCAACTTGGCAAGAGAAGCCAAATTATATCCTGCCATAATCAGAAGGGGAGGTTAAGTCCGCCTTTAGCGGCATTCATAGCCTGTTCCATAGCATCGTCGGCCTTTTTCATTGCTTCGTTTGTTGCGGCAATGATAAGGTCACAGAGCATTTCGATATCGTCGGGGTCAACAACATCGGGCTCGATTTTGATGTTCTTCATTTCGTGAGCACCGCTTACGGTAACTTCAACGGCACCGCCGCCTGCTGATGCGACAAATTCGCTTGCTTCGATTTCAGCCTGCTTCTTTTCAAGGTCTTCCTGCATCTGCTGGATTTTTTTCATCATATTCATCTGGCCGCCTTGCATGCCGCCGGGGATTCTTGCTTTCATTTTTTTGGTCTCCTTTATTATATATTTTTATTCTTTTGATTATCCGATAATCAATTGTTTACGTCAACATTTATGCCTAAATCTTTGGCTCTGGAGATAAGGTTTTCCAGAGGATCCTTCTTCGGTGCGGTACTCTGCACAGGGGCGCTGCTGCCGCTGTAAAGTCCCAGACGGTAAGCCTTGCCTGTGACACGGCGTATTGCTTCTTTCACATCACGTGCATTTCTGCCTTGCTTGATAAAGGCACTCAGAGTGGGATTGCTGCTGTTAATGAGTACGAAATCACCCTGAATTACGGCAGTTGAGCCGTTGAGGACACCCCAGAGAGGCATATTTATCTGCATAAGTTCTGACAGTACCTCGGGCCAGGGGATTGCTTCTTCAGGTGCTGAGTTATCTTCGGATATACCGCTTTCCTCTGTGGGTACGGGTGAGGTTTCTTCTTTGCTTTCGGGTTCGGGAGCCGGTGTGAACGTATCTTCATTCTTGGCGGGTGTCACTTCTTTTTCTGCAGGAGCAGAGGAAACCTGACCTGCGGGAGAAGGAGTGAAGGAGCCGCCTTTTACCCTATTTTCAAGGTCGGCAATTCTGCGAAGAAGAGCCTGACTGTCGCTTGAAAGGGCGGGGGAGGCGAGTCTTATGAAGGTCATTTCCATTTCTGTGCGGCGGGAAACACCTTTTTTGATGTTAGCCATACACTCCTGCAAAAGTGAAATACAGTAAAGTATATTTTCAAGGGTGAAAACTGCCGTCTGATTTTTATAGGAAGCAAGTTCCTGGGCGGTACAGACGAGGATATTTTCTGCATTTTTCACCGTTTTGACAATCATAAGATTGCGGAAATGGTTTATCATATCAGAGCAAAGACGCTCCATATCGCAGGAGGCACAGTGAAGGTCACTGATGATTTCAAGTGCCTTTGCAGAGTTCTTTTCACCAACGGCATGAGCAAGAGCGAAAAGGTGATCTTTACCCGTCATACCTGCAACATCGCAGACTGTTTCTGCCGTGATTTCCTTGCCGTGACCTGTGCACTGGTCAAGAAGTGAAAGGGCGTCACGCATACCGCCGTCGGCAATTCTGCTGATTAAGGAAACTGCTTCATCGGTGACGGTGAAGTTTTCCTCTTTTGCGATAAAGGAAATACGTTCTTTCATAGCCTCGGGTGAAACACGCTTGAAGTCAAAACGCTGACACCTTGAAAGAATTGTTACGGGAAGTTTGTGCACCTCCGTTGTGGCAAGAATAAACTTGACGTGAGCAGGGGGCTCTTCCAGAGTTTTCAGAAGTGCGTTAAAAGCACCGATTGAAAGCATGTGTACCTCGTCGATGATGTACACACGGTATTTACATGAGGCAGGGGTGAAGTTGATTTCTTCACGGATGTCACGGATATTTTCAACGCCGTTGTTACTTGCGGCGTCAATTTCCACAACGTCAAGAATCGCTCCCGAGTCGATACCCTTGCAGATTTCACACTCGTTGCAGGGGCTTCCGTTTACGGGGTGAAGACAGTTGACCGCCTTTGAAAGAATCTTGGCACAGGTGGTTTTACCCGTACCTCTTGAACCTGTGAAAAGGTAGGCATGGGAAAGTTTGCCCGTTTCAATCTCTTTTGAAAGGGTGGAAGTAATATGTTCCTGACCGACGACGTCGGAGAAAATTTTAGGTCTGTATTTTCTGTAAAGTACCTGATACATTGTTTCACTCACCTTTCCAAAGTAAAAATTGATATTTACTTAAAAAAGATACTTTCCCTTGGTCATACAGCAGCAGGCTGACCTGTGTCGCACAGACGATCTGCTTAATGCTGCTCGGTTCCCCGCCTGACATGGTTCGCAGTGTACTGTCGCACAGAACCCACCGCTGCATGACCAAATTAAAGTATCTTTCATCTTTCGGGGGTATTCCCCGCATAGCCTAATTATTATAATATAAAGAAAGAGGAAAATCAAGTGTTTTTGAATAATTTAATCATATAAAACAATAAAATTTAATTATTTTAATATAGACAATTGAAACTTATCGTGGTATAATACTACGGATTATTGGTCTTAATTAAATGAGGTGTTTTAAATGACAGTAACTGAAAAAGTTGAAAGAGCAGTTGTGGGCTCGGTTCTTGAAGGTGTTCTGAAGTATATTGACAAGGATCCTCAGAAAAACCTGCTCAAAATACTCGGTATTGCTGAAAAACTTCTCGGCGGTATTTTCCCCCAGAAATACCTTGACGCCGCAAGAGATGCCATTAAAAACGGCGACAACGTTTATATGGATATGGTTATGAACGTTCTCAAAGATGTTGACAGAAACGTGCTCAAGAAGATTATTCTTGCTTTCGGTCTTGGTGCAGGCGTACACGGTACAAAGGCGGTAAGAGAAAACCGTGAGAAGTATAAGTGCAACATTCCTTTCCAGATTCTCATTGACCCCACAAGTGCATGTAACTGCAAGTGTAAGGGTTGCTGGGCGGCAGAGTACGGTCACGAGAACAACCTTACCTATGAGGAAATGGCTTCCGTTGTTTCTCAGGCAAAGGCTCTGGGTACACATTTCTATATGTTCACAGGCGGTGAGCCCCTTATCCGTAAAAACGATATTATAAAGCTTTGTGAGGCTAATCCCGACTGTGCTTTCGTATGCTATACCAACGGTCATCTCGTTGACGAAAAGTTCTGCGACGAAATGAAACGTGTGGGTAATATTGCTCTCGCTCTTTCAATCGAGGGTGACGAGGAATCCACCGACGACAGACGAGGTAAGGGTAACTATCAGAAAGTTATTTCCGCTATGAATCTTCTTAAATCAAAGGGTTGCCTTTTCGGTATGAGCGTATGTTACACAAGACTCAACGTTGAAAAGGTTACAAGTGACGAATTCCTTGACAAGATGATTTCTCTCGGCGTAAAGTTCGGTCTTTACTTCAACTTTATGCCCGTCGGTCACGGCGCTTCACCTGAACTTATTCCCACTCCTGACCAGAGAGAATATATGTACCGCTGGCTCAGAAGAGTGAGAAACTCAAAGACAGGCAAACCCATGTTCTTTATGGATTTCCAGAGTGACGGTGAATATGTAGGCGGTTGTATCGCAGGCGGAAGAAACTACTTCCACATCAACTCCGCAGGTGATATGGAGCCTTGCGTTTTCATTCACTTTTCCGATTCAAATATCAGAACTCACACAATACTTGAGGGCTTACAGAATCCCTTATTTATGGCTTTCAGACACGACCAGCCCTTCAACGATAACCATCTTCGCCCCTGTCCCATGCTTGAAAACCCCCAATGTCTTCGTGACATTGTGGCAAGAACGGGTGCAAAGTCAACTAACCTTATGGGTGAAGAAACGGCAGAAATGCTTTGCAGCAAATGCGATAAATTTGCGGCAGAATGGGCACCCAGAGCAGAGGAAATCTGGAACAGCACAACTCACCCCAACCACAAGACACAGTATTACAGAGATACTCCCGAAGGTAAGGCAGAGTTTGCAGAGAAGAAAGCGGAAAGCGAAATCAAAGCAGAATAAGTCAGATAAAAAGATAACCGAGGTTGATTGCCAACCTCGGTTTTATGTTTGTTTACGGTAGGGACACGGCTTGCCGTGTCCGCAAGATGAGAATTATACTGTGTGCGGTTGAATTATGTATGGTATGACGGACACGGCAAGCTGTGTCCCTACTATACAATTCATTCAGTTACCTGTGAATAAGTAACCGTCTGCATTTCAACTGCTTCCTTTTCATAAACACTTTGGTATTTATCCTGATAGTAGTTTTCTGCCGTGCAGTCAAATGAGCCGTCGGGGGAGAAGGTAATAACAGTACAGCCTCGCTGTGAGCCACGTTTGTAAATGCCGGGATAAGCCAGATAGTCAACGCTCATACCGTAGGTAAGGCGGATGCCGTTATAGTCAATTGAGAAGTTGTTTTCGTGGTCGTGACCGCAGAAAATTGCCTTTGTTGAGCCGAGGTCAAGCATTGTTTCAAAGAGTTCGTCTTCGTGAATACCGCAGTAAACAACGTCGCCGCTTTCACCTGCAACACCGTAGTAAAGGGTAACGTTTTCCGTATCTTCATAGCCGTTTGCGGAAAATTCGTCCCAGGCATCTTTCATTTCTGTGAGGGGGATATGCATAAAGGCGGCAGAGTTGATGTCGCTTTTTTCACTTATACCGAGTTCTTCATAGCGGGCATCGTTCTGTTCGTTGAGGGCAAGTACGGTTTCTTTGTACCACTGAACCTGATTTTCGTGAATGTTGTCATACTTCCACATAATGCCGAAAATATCGCCGTCAACATAGGAGTGACTGTCGAAAAGGAAAAGGGATTGGGTGATGATGCCGTCACTGTTTTTAACATTGATAACCTGATTGCCGTAGCCGTCAACATCTTCAGAACCTGCTTCAAAGAGGCAGTAGTCCCAATTTTCACTGTTGTAGAACTCGGAAAGATATTCTCTTGAATAATAGGAGTAAGCCTCTGTGTCGTGGTTACCGAGAGTTACTGTCCAGTAAACGCCGAGTTTTTCCATTAAAGCGGCGAAGATTTCTGCGGAATTAAGGTTGTTGAAAGTACCTGCCTGGAAAGGTACGGGATAGGAAATGTCACCCGTTACAATAACAAGGTCGGGCTTTTCTGCCGTAACCATTGCGGCAACGGCGTTGAGAGCCATTGCGTCTTTTTTAAGGCTCATCCAACCGCCGCCGATATGTACGTCGGTAAGTTGAAGAACCTTAAAGTCTTCGTCAGTGGTGAAAGTCCAGTAGCCCTTTTCGTCCTTTTCAGGTACGAGAACATTCTCTTTTTCTACGGCGGAAAAACTGTCAATTTTTTCTATGTTACCCTTGTTGCCGATTGCCGTTGCTGCCGCACCGATACAGCCGAGAACAACGATTACAGCAAGAACGATACACAGAACTTTCAGCACTTTTTTGCCTTTTTTCTTTCCTTTTACCGTTGCGTTTTTTTCTTTTGTTTTCATTTTTTATTCTCCTTTGAGCGATAAAATACAGGCGTTATACCTGTTTCATTAACGATTTTATTTTTGAGAAGTGAAAAGTCCTTTTCTTCTTCACAAAGAATGTAGGCTGTTGTTTCTTCTCGGGTTTTTATAATGTCAATTTTAACCGCACCGCTGTCTTTCAGCAGACTTTCAAGCATCTGCCTTTTATCAGAGGGCACATAACCCAGAAGAATTTTGCCGGAAGAAACAATCATTTTAACGGCACATACAATTATAACCGTACTTATAAATATTCCGCAGAAAGCATCAACGGAGTAGTTGCTGAATTTTGAAACAACGAGGGTCAGTGCCGTTGTGCCCGTAACGAAAAAGTCAAGCAGACTGTCAAAAGCCATTACTTTTATGACGGAAGAAGCCATCTTTTTGCCGAAGAAATTAAGAAACAGAAACATTGCAATTTTCACTAAGGCGGTGAAAACTATCAGGTAAAGATATTTCGTTTTGTACCATACGGGAGTGGGGTAAGTCAGCCGTTCAAGAGAGGAGTACATAAAGTAAAAGCCCGTAATACCCACAATAACCGACATTATAAAGGTAAGCAGTTCTTCGGTTTTACGGGCATTGAAAGAGGCGACTATGCTTTCTTTTTTTGCCGCAAAAGAGAAGCATACAAAACTTAAAAGCCCCATAAGACTGTCGAAGAAATTATTGATACCGTCGGAATAAATACTGATACTGTTTGAGGAAAGTCCCACATAAAGTTTCAGAGCAAAAAGAAGTATGTTTACACAGAAAACCGCCAGGGTTAAGTTTGTAGTTCTTCTGATATTATCACTTCCTTTTAAACTTTTTAAGTAAGTATAACACGGAAAGGGAATTTTTTCAATCATAAAAGCAAAAAAACAGATGCCTTGACAAAGAAGTATAAAACAGTTAAAATAAACTTTGACCCTATATGAAAAGGAGAAATAGTTATGGCAGTATTTAAATCCTTTAAAGCAGTAAGACCCGCTCAGGAGTACGCATCTTTGGTTGCGGCACTTCCCTATGACGTTATGAACAGTGATGAAGCAAGGGAAGCGGTAAAGGGCAACGGTTATTCTTTTTTACACGTTGACAAGGCTGAAATTGACCTTGACAGAAGCGTTGACATTTATGACGAAAAGGTTTACCTTAAAGCAAGGGAAAACCTTGATAAACTCCTTTCCGATTCGGTTTGCAAAGAAGAAAAGGCACCCGCTTTTTACATTTACCGACAGATTATGAACGGCAGAAGTCAGACGGGACTTGTAGGTTGTGCCTCGATTGACGATTATATCAACAACATCATAAAAAAGCACGAATTTACAAGAGCCGACAAGGAGGCAGACCGCATCAGACACGTGGACTGTTGCGACGCAAATACGGGCCCTATTTTCCTTACATACCGCAAAGACGATTCTGTAAGCACCGTCATAAATGAATGGAAAGAAAGCCACGCACCCGTTTACGATTTCGTTTCCGAGGGTGATGTTCAGAACACCGTGTGGGTTGTTGACTGCGAGAAAACGATTACCGCTCTTTCAAAGGCTTTTGAGGATATTGATTACCTTTATATTGCCGACGGACATCACCGCTGTGCATCTGCCGTAAGAGTAGGCGAGATGCGCCGTAAAGCAAAGGGTGATTACAAGGGTGACGAGGAGTTCAACTTCTTCCTTGCCGTTGCTTTCCCCGATGATGAACTTGAAATTATGGACTATAACCGTGTCATAAAAGATTTAGGCGGTAACACAAAGGAAGAACTAATTGAGAAAATAGGAGAAAAGTTCACTGTTGAAAGTTACGAGGGTCAGGGACAGTATAAACCCGAAAGTAAACACAAGTTCGGTATGTATCTTGACGGAAAGTGGTATATTCTCACGGCAAAAGAGGGCACCTTTGATGAAAGCGACCCTGTTGCAAGACTTGACGTTTCTATTCTGCAGAACAACTGTATCACCCCCGTTTTTGCAATTTCCGACCCGAGAACAGACAAGAGGATTGATTTTGTGGGCGGTATAAGAGGTCTTGGCGAACTTGAAAGAAGATGCAAAGAGGATATGGAAGTTGCATTCTCAATGTATCCCACATCTCTTGATGATTTAATGGCAATTGCCGATGCAGGCAAGGTTATGCCGCCAAAATCCACCTGGTTTGAGCCGAAACTCCTCAGCGGACTTTTCATTCACAAATTAAGTTGACGGAGAAAAATTATGACAGAAAGATTATTTGACCTTGACAGTTATATCACCGAATTTGATTGCAGGGTTATTTCCCTTACCGCCGAGAAAAACAGACTTCTTGTTGAAACTGACCGTACCGCTTTCTTCCCCGAGGGCGGCGGACAGACTTCTGACAGAGGATATCTCGGTGAGGTCTGTATAAGTGATGTGCAAATTAAAGAGGGCAGAATTTTTCATTATGCTGAAAACACTCCCGAGAATGTCGCCGGACTCAAAGAGGGGACTTTCCTTAAAGGAAAAATAGATTGGAAAAAGCGTTTTTCCGATATGCAGCAGCATTCTGCCGAGCATATTTTTTCGGGTATTGTGCACTCTCTTTACGGCTTTGAAAACATCGGTTTTCATCTTGGCACAGAGGTTGTAACTCTTGATTTTGACGGTGTACTCGGCGGCGAGGATATTTATAAGGTGGAGTACCTTGTAAACGAGGTTATATGGAAAAACATTCCCTCAAAGGTTTATCTTCCCACGCAAGAAGAACTTGCAAACATTACCTACCGAAGCAAAAAGGAAATTGACGGGCAGATTCGTATTGTTGAATTTGAAGGTGTTGATGTCTGCGCCTGTTGTGCACCCCACGTTAAAATGACGGGTGAAATCGGAGTAATGGAAGTTGTTGCCTTTGAAAAATACAAGGGCGGAACGAGGATAAGCATACTCTGCGGCGACAGAGCGATTAAAGATATGCGGCATAAACTCACGGAAAATCACAAGGTTTCCGTTCTCACTTCTTCAAAAGAAAAAGAAACTTCGGAGGCTGTTGAGCGCATAAAGAAAGAAAAGGAGTCCCTTGACTATGAAATCGTGGGGCTCAAAAGAGAGATACTTTCCCTTAAACTTGCAAGTATTAAAGAGGAAAAGAGGATTGTTGTTTTTGACAGCAGTCTTCAGGGAAAAATGCTGATGGATTTTGCTCAGGCTCTTTCAAAAAAATGCGATGAATTTGTCTGCTGCTTATGCGGAGATAAGGGCGAGTACCGTTACTGCATCATCAGTGAAAGCGTTGACCCGTCCGTCGTTTGCAAGAAACTTAATTCTGCCTTTTCGGGAAAAGGCGGCGGCAGAGGCACCGTTGCTCAAGGCTCACTTAAAGGGCAGGAAAGGGAGATAAGAGAGTTTTTGCTGAACGCAGAAGTGTGAGTAAATGAAAAATATTATGCATTTTACATTAAGATAAAAAAATCACCTGAAGAACTTTGATTCTTCAGGTGAAACTTTTTATCTTTTTTATGCTACTACTTCTTCGGCAGGAACTTCTTCCACAACTGTTTCTGTGAGGAAGTCACCGTCAAGGCCGTTGTTTGCAACGAAGGCTTCGATGTTTTCGGCATCTTTGAGTTTTTTCTTTTCAATGAGTTTTGTAACTGCAAAGTAAATGCCTGCAACTGCTGCGGCAACAGCAGTGATGATTGCTACAACTTTAAGTATTTTCTTGAATGTTTCCATTTGATTTTCCTCCGTTAAATTATTACTTTAAAATTATAACACTTTTGATTCATTAAGTCAATAAGTGAAAGTATATTTGCTTGTAAAATCGCCGTGCATTTCCATTGTGATGCTCAAAGGACCGTATCCGCCGGTGCCTTTTGCTTTGTCAACACAGAGGTAATGTTCCATATAGGTAAGTTTGCCCTTGTTGTTAAAGGTTGCCGTTATGGTTGTACCCGTGTAGTTGATAGTCAAATCCGAAAGGGTTGCACCTGCAGGAAGCAGGGGAGAAACATCAATAACTTCAACGGTTGTTGCAAGGTTTGGCGCCGCCGTGTTATGAGTCTGCACTTCGTCCTGAATAACGAGGTTCAGGGTGTAACCGCCGTCAGAATTGGGAACTGCCGTTGCAGTTTTAACTGCGTCGTGGTTAATTGAAGCGTAAGAATTAAGAGGTGCAATTGCCGAAAGGGGAGTATTGCCCGTTGCAGAGTCAAAACCGTCCGCAAAATTATAGGTAATGGGCACTTTCTGATTATCTTCTGCAAGACTTTGTGCAAAGGACTGCACAAGAGAGCCTCCCGTAATAGAGTCAAAAATAAGATTAAGACTGTCATCTTTATAAAGAGTGAAGTCTTTGGTGTTTTTAACTTCGTTAACTCCGCTTATATATGCGTCAATGATTTCGT
This sequence comes from uncultured Faecalibacterium sp., assembly GCA_964397395.1. Lineage (GTDB taxonomy): Bacteria > Bacillota > Clostridia > Oscillospirales > Acutalibacteraceae > UBA6857. Next base: position 8,027 of record CAYNIN010000005.1, on the reverse strand, counting down.
CTTTTGTTTTGGGTACGGGGTATCCGTTCTTTGCCGTTGTGGGTTCCGTTGTGGTCAGGCTCTTGCTGATTTCATCGGCAAGTTTTGATGCCTGAATTGAAGCCTCTTGCTCAACGAGCCACTGGGGGTCATCGACAATTACCGTTGTTGCAACAATATTACCGCCCACAATGAGTTTTTCCGTTGTGGTGTGAGTTGTTTGTGGGGCGGTGGTGGTCTGTACCGTGGCGGACGTTTCTGTTGTGGTTTGCTGGGTCTGGGCAGCCTGATTGTTTCTTACCATTGAAACGCAAATTACACAACTGAAGCAGGAAAGCCACACAATGATAATTGCCAAGAGGGATATTTCAATTATTCTTTTCTGATTCATGGATTTTCTTCTTTCGGGGGAAAATTCTTTTAATGACTAAAGGGATACCGAGTACCCCTTTAGCCGAGTTTTTAATTACATTTCGATGAATGAATATTCGTAATTTGTTGTGCAGTCAAGAGTCATATCAACACCAATAATAATGGAACCGCTAGCTCCTTCGATTTCTACAAGTTCGAATGGTAATTCCATATTTATATCAATTATCGAAGGAAGGGTTATGTTATAAGACACAATATGATTATTACTGTCGATGATAGCAGTAAGTGTTGTTGCACCAACGCTTTTGACATTAAATTCACCTTTGCCGTTACTGTCTTTAAAGAGATCGTTTAAATCGATGCTTGATGATCCGTCGAGTGAGTCTTTTGAAAGAAAACTTGCGTGATAACCACTTGTAGTGTTTTCTTTCTTGAGAGTTGCCACAACCTTATATGTGCCGTCGGACTGCTTGGTTGTTGAAACGCTGCTGAATGCTTTTGACCAGTTTGCAGGAGTCTGACTGTACTGCCAGGAAGCATTTTCACCAATAGGTTCAATGTACTTTGTTTTGGAAGCACTGCTCAAGAAAGTCTTGCTTGTAACTTTAAATTCTTCCGTAACATTTGAGAAGCCGCTTCCATCACCATCGCTCAATCCAAAATTACCTAATTTTTCTTCAATTTCTTCTGCACTGTTGCAGGTGAGAGAACTGGAGAGTGTTAATAAATCAAAATCTTCGGTAATACCGCTAAGAGAGAGTGCAAGATTTACTGCAAGTGCTAAACCTTTGTTGTCTGCGGTTATGTTCATCTTAAGGTATGTGGTGTCGTATGTAAGATTACCGCCTGAAACCGCCTTGACTACGTAGTCTGTTGTATCGTTCTTTGTGTTGTTAATAGCCTGAACGAGATAGTTTATCTGAGCGTTCTTGCTTTCGTTTGTTGTTAATGATGTATTGATAGCGGGCATTTCAACTGCAACGGAGTATACAAGGACGCCGTCACTGTAAACTGCAAATCTGTGAATAGCACCGGGAGCCACATAGTATGTGAAGGTGTCATTTGCAGAAGCAGTAACTTCTGTGTAAGAACTGCCGTAGATGTTATACACGCGAACTTTTGAAGCAGCGGCAACATCATCTGTCCAGGAGAGCGTTACTGTGTATTTTGAAGCATCTGCAGTTGCTGTGAAGCCTTCTGCTGTGATAGTTTCTTTATAGGGATCGCTTACAAAAAATAGTTCTGAATTCTTATAGACTATAATTCTAAAGAGAGAAGAATTTTTGCTTGCATAATCAAGACAATCGCTATTAGTGAAAGTAATAATGCTTTCGTCTTCTTCATCTTTGTAAGTAAAACTTAAGTTGTCTATCCATTTGTTTTCTGAAACAGAAAACTGTTGCACAATATAAGCACCAGCACCGTCAATACGATTACTGTTAATAGTGATTTTACCGTCTTGTGCTAAGTTTACCTTATCGATACCTTTATAGGTTGAAACGGCGTCTATTGTTGCGGCAGTACCCTTAACATCTTTGCTGTTTGCTGCGGCAACTGAAATGGAGTAGGTGGTTTCTTCTTTAAGACCGGTAAGAACGAATTTAGTCGACTGGGTCTTAAAAGTTGTTGCCTTTCCTCCTGCGGGAGTATAGGTTACATAGTAGGTGTAGCATGGTGTTGAGTTCCACGAAAGACTGATAGAAGTTTCGCCTGAAACTGCCTTGAGGTTTTCAACTGCATCAGGTTTTATTGCAAAGGAAACATCATTGGAAACGGAACCATACTCTCGAACTAATCCTGTTTCGTCCTTTATAATAGCCTGTACGTAAACTGTATACTCATAACCATTTTCTAAATCGGTGTAGGTGAAAGAGGTTTGTTTTACATCTACATCGTCGGAAGGTTTAGAGAGTGTTTCAGCATTTGTTTTATAAGAGCGATAAATGCGATAATGTGTTGCACCGGGAACTGCCGTCCAGTTAACAGTTGCTGTTGTGGGTGTCTTATCGGAATAGGTAAGCTTTAATGTAGGCTTATCCATTGAAATACCTGAGGTTGTTACAGTAACTGTTGATGATGCTTCACCCTCGGAGCTGTCTTTAGTTACTGCTTTAACATAAATGGAGTATGTTTTTGAACCGTCAAGATTTGTGAGGGTGTAACTGTTTGTTGTTGTGTTAACCTTTGAATATGATGAAGCACTTGATTCTTTATAGTACACATTGTAACTCGGGTATGAAAGTTTATCCCAGGTGAGAGTGATTGATTTTTTACCACCCGTTGCCTTAAGACCCGTTACCTTCGTATGCAGAGTCTTTGCGGATTGTGTCGAGGAGTAAGTGCCGTAAACTGTTGATTTATCACTGCTTACGCCGTATGCTCTTACTTGGAAATAATAGGTGGTGTATGAATCAAGACCTGATACGGTTGCTGTAAGAGTGCTGCCGCTCTTGACTGTAACGGTCTTTGCATCTTTTAAATTTTTATTGGTCGAGTACTGTAATTCGTAGCCCGTTGCACCTGTAACTTTAGTCCAGGTAGCCTTTGCACCCGTAGCGGTAACAGAGGAGATTGAAAGAGTAGGTGTTGTTTTTGCTACGCCTGTTGTTGTAAGAGATAAAACAGATGAAGCCTTACCCTTTGTTCCTGCACTGTTAACAGCGATTACATAGAAGTTGTATGTTGAGGCGCTGTCAAGACTTGAAAGAGTGTAACTGTTGGTTGTAACTGTTGCAGAGGAGTAGGACTTTGCGGAACTTGCTTTGTAGTAAACGAGATACTTTGAAGCGGTTGTTGCGGTCCACTTGATTTGGATTGAATTATCAGCAACTGATGCTGACTTAAGACCTGTAACCTGTGCGGGAGCCGTTACGAAGTTTACTGTGCTTGAATATCCGCCGTAAACTTTATTGCTGTCAACAGTTCTGTACGCTCTGACCTTAACGTAGTACTTTGTACCTGTTGAAAGGCTGCTGAGTGTTGAAGTAACGGTTGATCCGCTGCTTACGGTGGCGGTCTTCTTGTTTGTCTTGAAGTCGCTTGAGGTAGCATAAACAATCTGATAACCTGAAGCACCTGAAACCTTTGTCCAGGAGAGTGCTGCCGAAGTTGTTGAAACAGATGAAGATTTAAGACCTGAAGCGGAACCGAGAACGGGAGTGATTGTAAGAGTTTTCCATGAGCCGTAGTAGGTTTTTGTTTTGCCTGAAACTTTGGCTGTCTGGTATGCTCTGACTCTCAGATAGTATGTAGTACCTGTCTTGAGAGAGGAGAGTTTGTAGGTGAGATTGCTTGTATCTGTTACCTTAACTGATTTTGCTCCCGAGTAGTCACTCTTTGTGGCGTACTGAATCTCGTAACCCTTTGCACCGGTAACTGCAGACCAAGTGAGTGTGGCGGAAGCGTACGAGGTGCTTGAAGTGAAGGTTGAAACTGCGTCAACCTTGGGAGTAGCACTGATTGTTGTATAGGAGCCCATGTATGTCTTTTTGCCGACTTTAGTATAAGCACAGACACGGAAATTAACCTTTGTCTTGGGAGTAAGGTCTTTAACCGTGTATGAGTTTGAAGTGGGCTTTGCAATTGTCTTCCAAGTGTCGCCCTTCTTCTGCTGAAGAACATAGCCCGTTGCACCTGAAACCTTGTCCCAGGAGAGTTTAACGGTACTGCAGGTGTAAGAACTTACTTTAAGGGATGAAACTGCAGGCACCTTGGGAGTTGCTTCAACAGTCACATAGGAACTCTTGTAAGTCTTGCTGTTTGCCTTGGTGTAAGCGCAAATACGGAAATTAACCTTCTTGTTGGGAGTGAGGTCTTTAACCGTGTATGAGTTTGAAGTGGGCTTTGAAAGGGTCTTCCACTCGTCACCGCTTTTCTGCTGAACAATATAACCCGTTGCACCTGCAACTTTTGTCCAGGTGAGTTTTACTGTTGTGGCGGTAGTTGTTGCTTTAAGATTCGTTACTTTTGCAACGCCTGTTGTTGCAGAAACAGTTGAACTGTATGAACCGTTAACAAGAGTAGAATTATAGGCTCTTACTGAGAACTTATAAGTCTTTTTAGCTGTAAGACCCGTAACGGTGTAACTTGTTGATGAATCTGAGGTTGTGATGGTGTTTTTCAGAGTACTGCCCTCGTAAACACGTACCTGATATTTCTTCGCACTTGACACAGCAGTCCAGGAAAGTTTTACGCTGGAAACTGTGTAGGAAGAAACTTTGAGTCCCGTAACTTTTGCAAGACCTGCTGCTGAAACGGCAGATGTGCAGGAAAACACAACGCAAACAGCGAAAACAAGAGTTACGAGAAGTTTGGAAATTCTTTTCATTGTTTTTACCTCCGTGGAAATTAGAATTTCGGTAGTGAGCCGACTAACCGTATCGGAAAAACAGGCTTTACGAGATTTACTCATTTTCCTGACACAGTTATACACATACACATTCTATCATAAAAGGTAAAGAAATACAATTATTTTTTTGTAAAAAAGGGATTGTTTATTTATACAATATTATGTGATGAATTTTGTATAATTTTATGAAGGGCGACAGATTGTAAAACACGCAGATAAAAAATGTCTTATTTGCATCACGTTCAAGGGAGTAAATTTCGGATAAAAAAAGCCGTCCCTTACTGCAGAAAAACGTAAGGGACAACTGCTTTTTTATGAAATTAAATTATCTAAAAGTGCAAGAGCATCGCTGAACTGCTCCGTTTCTTTTTTTGAAGAATATCTTTTGAAAATTGCACTTTTCAGTCTGTCAAAATCAAGACCCCGTTCTTTTTCGAAGTCTTCTTCCTTTGCATTTTCATAGGCATATTTAACGGCGGAAATGAAATCATCTCTTGTGTAAATCCTGATTTTTTCAACCTTTAATTCGTGGGCAAGAAGTTCAAGGTTTGCAAGGGTATCGGGAGTAAATTCGGCAGCCATTTTTTTATAAACGTCGGGCTTGAAATAGTAAATATCACCGAGAAGACAGCCGAAAGCCTTTCTTGTATCAAGATAGCCCATTTTAATGCGGCGGTCAATCATTTCCTCGTCAAAATTAAAGGCGGGACCTAAATCGTCAATGTCGTAGGGTCTGATGTAAACCACTTTTGAATTGCGGAAATTAAGGTTGTGAGCAACACCTTTAATATTAGAAATATCAATGACGATAAGTCGGTTGTAACCACGTTTTTTAAGAGTCATTACGGGGGTGTTATCGTAAATTCCGCCGTCAAGAAATTTTTCTCCATCGGGACCGATATTGTTGGCAAGAGGAATACTTGAAGAAGCGAGAAGATAGTCCACGAGTTTGCCTTCGGGAATATCTTCAAGGAAAAATTCCAGGGGTTTTACCCCTTGATTCATCTGCACCGTTACAAGACCCAGGGGGATTTTTTTCTTTCTGATTTTTTCTTCGTCTATGTAGGAAAGGAGAAATTCTTTTGTGGGTGAAGCGTCAAAACCGCCGTTTTTTAAAAACTCCCTTAAAAGAACACTCCAATTTTTCTTGCTGAAAAGATATTCTTCATCGGGCAGTTCTTCGCTGATTTTTATTCCCTTGTCAACGGACACGTTCTGCCACATTTCAAGAGCCTTTTTGTAGTCGCCCTGAGCAATAAGAGCACCGTTGATTGAGCCGATGGAAACACCTGCAATTGCATTGAACCGAATATGCATTTCTCTGAGTGCTTTCCATGCACCGAGTTGATAGGCACCCTTTGCACCTCCGCCTGCAAGAACAAGACCGTATTTTTTGAACATAGTATCAACTCCTTTTGTAAAATTATTGACAAGATAGTAATATTGTAATATAATTTAATCAGAATAATGATATAAGGAGGATCTTATATGAATATCCGACCTTCTGCTGTTATAAGACAGAACTATAATGAAATTGCTTCTCTTTGCCGTGAAAGCAAAGAGCCCGTGTACCTTACCAAAAACGGTGAGGGCGATTTAGTTGTAATGGATATTGAATCCTTTGCACAAAGAGAAAAAATGCTCTCTTTAAGGGAAGAGCTTATAAAAGTTGAGGAAGACCGCCTTCAGGGAAGAACAGGCTGCAGTGTTGATGAACTCTCCGCATTTCTTGACAGTGTGATAGGAGAGTAAAGAGATGAAATATGAGGTTATCGTTTCATATAAGGCGAAAGAGCAGATTGCACTTCACGTGGCATTTCTTGCAAAGGTGAAGAAGGAAAGTGCACGGAAAGTTAAATCGAGGCTTATAAATGCCCTGAATTCTCTTTTCGAAATGCCGGAGCGTCATCCCTTTTTCGATGAAAATCTTATACCGAAAAACAAGTACCATAAAATGTATGTGGAGAATTGGTATCTTATCCTTTATCAGATAAGAGATAACAAGGTTTACGTTGATTACATAATTGATTGCCGTCAGGATTACGGCTGGCTTATAAAAAGCTAATCAGAGCACAGGTGAAAGCCTGTGTTTTTTTGTTATCCAATCAATTCTCCGATTATATAATTTGACACAAGAAATCCCTCTGCCGTAAGACTGATTACACCGTTCTTTATATCAAGCAGTCCCTGCTTTTCAAACTTTTCCGCTCTTGCAAAAATGCTTTTGTCAATATCTTTCCCGAAACGCTCTCTGAACTTTTCGGCGGAAAGACCTTCTTTAAGGCGAAGGGCAAGCATAATATATTCCTCTGCATTTCCGCCGAAGCCGTCATCTGTGGGCTTTGCACCTTTAAGAAAACGGTCGAAATCTCTGTCATAGTAAAAGCGTTTTCCCCGGAAAAACGAGTGAGCCGAGGGGCCTATGCCGATATACTCCTCACAGTGCCAATATCTGAGGTTATGTCTGCTTTCAAAACCCTTTTTGGCGAAGTTTGAAACTTCATACTGCTCAAAGCCCTTTTCCGAGAGCCTTTTCACCGTATGAAGATACATATCACAGACCTCGTCTTCGTCGGGAAGGGGAAGACTGTTCTGCATTTTTGCAAAAGGAGTGCCTTCTTCAATTTTCAGCATATATGCACTGATGTGACGGATATCTGCCGAAAGAAGAAAATCAAGGCTTTCATCAAGACTCTCCGTTGTCTGCCCGGGTACGCCCAGCATAATATCGAGGGATATGTTGTCAATACCCGCATTTTTTGTGATTTGCAAAGCCTTTTCCACGTCTTCTTTTCCCGAAAGTCTGCCCAGGGCTTTGCGTTCAGACGTAACTGCCGACTGCATACCCATAGATATGCGGTTAACACCTGCAAATGCAAGAGTTTCCATAAGTTCCGCTGTGACGGAAGACGGATTGCACTCAACGGTAATTTCCGCTTTTTTGAGGGTGAAATGCTCTTTTATATATTCTATAATTGTCTTTATTCTTTCGCCACCGAAAACCGAGGGTGTACCTCCGCCGAAGTATACCGTATCAACGGCTTTTACTTTCTTTTCATACTCTTTTAAACAGCAAAGGACAGCTTTTAAATAGCCGTCCTTTTGTTCTTTTTCACCTTTAAAGGAATAGAAATCACAGTAAGGACATTTTGATTGGCAAAAGGGTATGTGAATATAAATACCTGTCATACTGTTTATGTGTCGTCGTCGAGTTTGAGAACTGCCATAAATGCCTCCTGGGGCACTTCAACGGAGCCGAACTGACGCATACGTTTTTTACCTTCCTTCTGTTTTTCAAGAAGTTTTTTCTTTCTTGTGATGTCACCGC
>CAYNIN010000004.1:0-48861 GCA_964397395.1 uncultured Faecalibacterium sp. | reverse complement strand
AAAAACAACAAAGTATATATAGGAGAGTAACAAATGAAAATTTCAACTATTAAAGAGGAACTTCAGTCCCTTGCATATCACGGCAGAGGTATTATCATCGGTAAAAGCGCCGACGGCAAAAAAGCAATCACTGCCTACTTCATTATGGGCAGAAGCGAAAACAGCCGTAACCGTGTTTTTGTCCTTGAAGGCGAAAATATGCGCACAAAGGCTTTTGACGAAGCAAAAATGACAGACCCCCATCTCATCATTTACTACCCCGTAAGAGTTCTCGGCAACAAGACAATTGTTACTAACGGTGACCAGACCGACACAATCTACGACCTTATGGACAAGCAGATGACCTTTGAACAGGCTCTGCGCACAAGAGAATTTGAAGACGATAAACCTAACTTCACTCCCAGAATTTCAGGTATCATCCGCCTTGAAAAAGACGGTATGAATTTTGCTATGTCAATTCTTAAGAGTGCCGAAGGTGATGACTCCTCCTGCGAAAGATTCACCTACGCTTATTCCAATCCCCTTCCCGCAAGAGCAAAGTTCATTCACACCTACAAATGTGACGGCAATCCCCTTCCCTCCTTTGAGGGCGAACCCAAAACTCTCCTTCTCCCCGATATTGATATCGACGAAATGACAGACCTTATTTGGACAAATCTCAACGAAGACAACAAGGTTTCCCTTTTCGTAAGATACATCGACATCGAGTCAGGTGAAACTGAAACAAGAGTCGTAAACAAAAACCAATAAGGAGATAATCAGATGAAAGAATTAGAACTTAAATACGGTTGTAACCCCAACCAGAAGCCCTCAAAGATTTATATGCACGACGGCAGTGAACTTCCCATTGAAATCCTTTCGGGTAAGCCTGGATACATCAACTTCCTTGATGCTTTCAACTCCTGGCAACTCGTTTCGGAAATCAAAAGAGAAACAGGTATGTGTGCCGCCGCTTCCTTCAAACACGTCAGCCCCACGTCTGCGGCAGTAGGTAAAGTTTTGCCCGAAAAATTAAAGAAAGCCTGCTTCGTTGACGATATTGAAGGACTTGACGAATCTCCCCTTGCCTGTGCCTATGCAAGAGCAAGAGGTACCGACAGAATGAGTTCTTTCGGCGACTGGATTGCCCTTTCCGACGAATGTGACGAAACAACGGCACTTCTTATCAAAAGAGAAATTTCCGACGGCGTTATCGCTCCCTCATACAGCGAAAAGGCCCTTGAAATCTTAAAGCAGAAACGTAAAGGTAACTACAACATAGTAAAAATCGACCCCGACTACGTTCCCGCTCTTCAGGAAACAAAGCAGGTTTTCGGCATTACCTTTGAGCAGGGCAGAAATAACTTTGTTATCAATAACGACCTTCTCAAAAACATCGTAACGGAAAACAAAGACCTTTCAGAGAATGCAAAACTTGACCTTGTAATTGCCCTCATAACTCTCAAATACACCCAGTCCAACTCCGTATGCTATGCAGTCGACGGTCAGGCTATCGGTGTAGGTGCAGGTCAGCAGTCAAGAATCCACTGCACACGTCTTGCAGGTACAAAGGCAGACACGTGGCATCTGCGCCAGGCAGATAAGGTGCTGAATCTCCCCTTCCTGACCACTTTGGGCAGAGCCGACAGAGATAACGTAATCGACGGTTACATCAACAAAAACGAAGAAGATGTTTGTGCAGAGGGTATCTGGCAGAAATACTTCACAGAAAGACCCGAGCCCTTTACAAGAGAAGAAATGGACGCTTACCTTGCAACGATTTCAGGTGTTGCTCTGGGCTCCGATGCTTTCTTCCCCTTCTCCGATAACATTGAAAGAGCCCGCAAGAGCGGTGTAAGTTATATCGCAGAGCCCGGCGGCTCAATCAGAGATGATGCCGTTATCGAATGTGCAAATAAATACAATATGGTAATGTCCTTTACGGGTATGCGCCTTTTCCATCATTAAGAACAGAGGTAATTTTAAATGCTTTCATATTTTAACGAACTTGATAAATACGATTCAGAAGTTTTTGCAGCCTGCGATAAAGAGTTTGAAAGACAGCAGTCCTTTATCGAACTTATCGCATCGGAAAACATTGTTTCAAAGGCAGTTCTTCTTGCCGCAGGCAGTGTGCTTACAAACAAATATGCCGAGGGTTATCCCGGCAAACGTTACTACGGCGGTTGTCACTGTGTTGACGAAGTTGAAGAAATTGCAAGAGAAAGAGCAAAGAAACTTTTCGGTGCAGAACACGCCAACGTTCAGCCCCATTCAGGTGCAAGTGCCAACCTTGCCGCTTTCTTCGCTCTCACAGAGCCGGGCGACACCGTTATGGGTATGAATCTTTCCCAGGGCGGTCACCTTTCTCACGGCTCCCCCGTTAATATTTCGGGCAAATATTGGAACATCGTTCCCTACGGTGTTGACGATGAAACAGAAATGCTCGACTATGACAAAATGAGAGAAATCGCTCTCGAATGTAAACCGAAACTCATTGTCGTGGGTGCAAGTGCCTATTCAAGAGTTATCGACTTCGCCCGTTGCCGTGAAATTGCCGACGAGGTTGGTTCCTATCTTATGGTTGATATGGCGCACATCGCAGGTCTTGTTGCCGCAGGTGTACACCCCTCACCCGTACCCCATGCTCACGTTGTTACCACAACAACTCACAAAACTTTAAGAGGTCCACGTGGCGGTCTTATCCTTTGTACTGCCGACCTTGCACAAAAAATCGACAAGGCTATTTTTCCGGGTACTCAGGGCGGCCCTCTTATGCATATAATCGCCGCAAAAGCAGTTGCTTTCGGCGAGGCTCTTACAGATGAGTTCAAGGATTATCAGAAGCAACTCGTTAAAAACTGTGCCGTACTCTGCAAGGCTCTTCAGGATGAAGGCATTGACATCGTTTCAAAGGGTACGGATAATCACCTTATGCTTCTTGATTTGAGAAAATTTGACATTTCAGGTAAAGAACTTGAAAAAAGACTTGATGAAGTGCACATCACTGCCAACAAAAACACTATCCCCAACGACCCCAAGAGTCCCTTTGTTACAAGCGGACTTCGTGTAGGTACTGCCGCCGTAACTTCAAGAGGCTTCAAAGAAGAAGAAATGCTTCTTATTGCAAAGTGGATTAAAGCAGTTATCATCGATTACGAAAATTCAAAGGAGCAGGTAAAGGCAGAAGTTATTGCCCTTTGCGAAAAATATCCCATCTATAAATAAGGAGAGATATTAAATGAAAATTATGGTTGTAGGCGGTGGCGGACGTGAACACGCCATCATCAAAAAGTTAAAAGAAAACAAAGAAATAACAGAGATTTATGCTCTGCCCGGTAACGGCGGCATCGCATCAGACGCCGTCTGTGTAAACATCGGCGCAAAGGATATCGAAGGTATCTGCGAGTTTGCAAAGAAAGAAAACATCGACTATGCCGTTGTTGCTCCCGACGATCCTCTCGTTTTAGGTGCCGTTGACGCTCTCGGCGAAATCGGTATTCCCTGCTTTGGTCCGAACAAAGCGGCGGCTATTATCGAGGGAAGCAAAGTGTTTTCAAAAAATCTTATGAAGAAATACTCCATTCCCACAGCAGAATACGAGGTTTTCTCCGACCTTGAAAATGCTCTTTCCTACCTTGAAACAGCCCCCGTTCCAACGGTTATCAAGGCAGACGGTCTGGCTCTGGGCAAGGGTGTTATTATCGCCATGACAAGAGATGAGGCAAAAGAAGCCGTCCGTTCTATGATGGAAGATAAAATCTTCGGTGAAAGCGGTAACAACGTTGTTATCGAAGAATTTCTCACGGGTCCCGAAGTTTCCGTTCTCTCCTTTACCGACGGCATAACCGTTGTTCCCATGATTTCTTCAATGGATCATAAACGTGCCCTTGATAACGACGAGGGACTCAACACCGGCGGTATGGGTACGGTTGCTCCCAACCCCTATTACACCGAAGAAGTGGCAAAGGAATGTATGGAAAAAATCTTCCTTCCCACAATAAAGGCAATGAACAGCGAAGGCCGTACCTTCAAAGGCTGCCTTTACTTCGGTCTTATGCTCACACCCAAGGGTCCCAAGGTTATCGAATATAACTGCCGTTTCGGTGACCCCGAAACTCAGGTTGTGCTTCCCCTTCTTGAAAGTGATCTTCTCACAGTTATGAAAGCCACCACCAACGGTACTCTTTCAGAAACGAAGGTTAAATTCAGAGATGAAAATGCCTGCTGCGTAATTATGGCTTCAAAGGGCTACCCCCAAAAGTACGAAAGCGGCTTTGAAATTACCGTTGACGAAAGCGTAAAAGACAGTGTCTATGTGGCAGGTGCAAAACTTGACGGCGACAGACTTCTTACCGCAGGCGGCAGAGTTTTAGGCGTTACGGCTATTGGTGAAAATCTCACAGACGCCATTGACAAAGCCTATGAAAAGGTGAAAAAAATTCACTTTGACAACGCTTATTACAGACACGATATAGGCAAAAAAGCCAAGGAGGCAAAATAATGGTATATCGCATTTATGTTGAAAAGAAAAAAGAACTTGCAAACGAGGCTAAAGGACTTCTCGGTGACATTAACTCCCTGCTTTCAATTTCATCGGTTTCAGACGTAAGAGTTATCAACCGATATGACGCAGAGGATATTGACAAGGAACTTTTTGACTACGCAGTCAAAACAGTTTTCTCCGAGCCTCAACTTGATATCACATCGGATACCCTTGACACCGAGGGTGCGGTGGTTTTTGCCGTAGAGTATCTCCCCGGTCAGTTTGACCAGAGAGCCGACTCTGCCGCCCAGTGTATTCAGATTATCTCCCAAGGCGAAAGACCCACCGTTAAAACTGCTAAGATTTACGCTCTTTACGGTGACATCAGCGAAAAAGAACTTGCAGAAATCAAGAAGTACGTAATCAACCCCGTTGAAGCAAGAGAGGCTTCCCTTGAAAAGTACGGCACTCTCAAAACAAATTACGACATTCCCACCGAAGTTGAAACTCTTGATGGCTTCATCGACCTTGACGAAAGCGGTCTTGCGGATTTTGTTAAGAAGTATGCTCTTGCAATGGATAACGACGATATTGCTTTCTGCCGGGACTACTTCAGAAAAGAAGGCAGAAACCCCACAATCACGGAAATCCGTATGATTGATACATACTGGTCTGACCACTGCCGTCACACCACTTTTCTGACAGTTATCGACTCTGTTAAGTTTGAAGACGAACTTCTTCAGAGTGCTTATGAGGATTATATCGAAACAAGAAAAGAACTCGGCAGAACAAAACCCGTCTGCCTTATGGATATCGGCACTCTTGCAGGTAAATACCTCAAAGAAAAAGGTTATCTTGATAAACTCGACGAAAGCGAAGAAATCAACGCCTGCACCGTTAAAATTGAGGTCGAAGTTGACGGCAAGAAAGAGCCCTGGCTCCTTCTTTTCAAAAACGAAACCCATAACCATCCCACAGAAATCGAGCCCTTCGGCGGTGCTGCCACCTGCATAGGCGGTGCTATCCGTGATCCCCTTTCAGGCAGAAGTTACGTTTACGGCGCTATGCGTGTAACGGGTGCTTCCGACCCCTTAAAGAGTGTTGCTGAAACTATTCCCGGCAAACTTCCTCAAAGAAAAATCGTCACAACTGCCGCCGCAGGTTATTCTTCCTACGGCAACCAGATTGGTCTTGCAACGGGCATTGTTGACGAACTTTACCACGACGGCTATACTGCAAAAAGAATGGAAATCGGTGCCGTTATTGCCGCCGCTCCTGCGGAAAACGTAAGACGTGAATGTCCCGAAGACGGTGACGTTGTAATCCTTCTCGGCGGTGCAACGGGCCGTGACGGTTGCGGCGGTGCAACGGGCTCCTCAAAGTCACACACCACAGAATCTCTTGAATCCTGCGGTGCAGAGGTGCAGAAAGGTAACGCTCCCGAGGAAAGAAAACTCCAGCGCCTTTTCAGAAACAAAGAGGCTTGCCGTATGATTAAACGCTGCAACGACTTCGGTGCAGGCGGTGTTTCCGTTGCTATCGGTGAACTTGCCGACGGTCTTGAAATTGACCTTAACGCAGTGCCCAAAAAGTACGAAGGTCTTGACGGCACAGAGCTTGCAATAAGCGAATCTCAGGAAAGAATGGCAGTTGTTATCGAAAAGGAAAACGTTGACCGTTTCCTCCTTCTTGCAAAAGAAGAAAACCTCAACGCAACGGTTGTTGCCACGGTAAAAGCAGAGCCCCGACTCACAATGTATTGGAACGGCAAGGCAATCGTTGATATCAGCCGTGAATTCCTTAACTCAAACGGTGCTGAAAAGCACATAAACATTGAAGCCGCCGCACCCCAGTGCCCTATGAAGAAAATTGAGGGCGGTTTTGCTCAAAACCTTCGTTCATCGGCTTCTGACCTTAACATCTGCTCAAAGAGAGGTCTTTCCGAAAGATTTGACTCAACTATCGGTGCAGGTACGGTACTTATGCCCTTTGGCGGTAAAAACCAACTTACACCCATTCAGTCAATGGTACAACTCATCTCAACCGAAAAGGGTCACACCGATGACTGTTCACTTATGTCCTGGGGTTACAATCCTTTCTACACAGAAAAGACTCCTTTCCACGGTGCATATATGGCGGTTATCGAATCCGTATGTAAACTTATTGCAACGGGTGCTTCCTTCGAAGACGTTTACCTTACCTTCCAGGAATATTTTGAAAGACCCGGCAAAGACCCGAAGCGTTGGGGCAAACCCCTTTCTGCACTTCTCGGTGCTTTTAAGGCACAGAAAGACCTTAAAGTTGCCGCTATCGGCGGTAAGGACTCCATGAGCGGTACTTTTGAAAATCTCGACGTACCCCCCACTCTCGTTTCCTTTGCCGTTACAACGGACAAGGTGCAGAACATTGTTTCTCCCGAATTTAAGAAAGCAGGCAACAAGGTTATCCGTCTTTCACCCGAATTTGATAAAGACCACTTGCCCGTTACCGAATCACTTCTTGATGTTTTCCGAAAAGTTACTGCACTTCTTCGTTCAGGCAAGGCAGTTTCCTGCTACACACCCACTTACGGCGGTATGGCAGAAGCAGTTATGAAGATGGCTTTCGGTAACTCTCTGGGCTTTGACTTCAGCGAAGAACTTTCCGTAGAGGACATTTTCTCCTACTGCTACGGCTCCTTCCTTCTTGAAACAGAGCCCGACGTAAAGGAAGGCGAAACCATAGGTTTTGTTACGGAAAAAGAAGAAATCAGCCTGGGAAATGAAAGTGTTTCCCTTGATGAACTTCTCACCATCTACGAAAACAAACTTGAAAGCGTTTATTCCTGCAACATTGACCAGTCTTCTTCAAAGGTAGAAACCTTCTCCTTTGAAGCAAAGGAAAGAAAGTCACCCGCCATCAAAGTTGCAAAGCCCAAGGTACTTATCCCCGTATTCCCCGGCACAAACTGTGAGTTTGATTCTGCCAAGGCTATGGACGATGCAGGGGCAGAAAGCAAGATAATCGTTATCAACAACCTTTCCGCCGACGGCATTGCAAGAAGCGTTGAGAACTTTGCAAAGGAACTTGAAGATGCACAGATGATTTTCATTCCCGGCGGTTTCTCCGGTGGTGACGAGCCCGACGGCAGCGGTAAGTTTATCACTGCTTTCTTCAGAAACGCTGCAGTTAAAGAGCAGGTTACCGACCTTCTCGAAAACCGTGACGGTCTTATCTGCGGTATCTGTAACGGTTTCCAGGCTCTTATCAAATTAGGTCTTGTGCCCTACGGTAAGATTCTTGACACCGACGACACAATGCCTACCCTCACTTTCAACACAATTGCAAGACACCAATCACGCATTGTGAGAACAAGAATCAGTTCAAATATGAGCCCCTGGCTTGCAAACACCAATGTGGGTGACGTTTACAATGTGCCCATTTCTCACGGTGAAGGCAGATTCCTTGCCGACGAAAAGACCATTCTTGAACTTGCGAAAAACGGTCAGATTGCAACCCAATACGTTGACTTTGACGGCAAAGCAACCAACGACATTCACTTTAACCCCAACGATTCAATGTACGCCATTGAGGGTATCACCTCTCCCGACGGACGTGTATTCGGTAAGATGGGTCACAGCGAAAGAATAGCAAAGGGACTTTACAAAAATGTTCTCGGTGATTATGACATCAAGATGTTCAGAAGTGCCGTTGAGTATTTTAAGAAGTAAGTTTGATACAACTAAAAAATCCTGCCCGTAAAAAAGGCAGGATTTTTTTGGAACTGTTAAAACATATTCAAATCTTTCTGATTGTAAAAATAACACCGATAGTTTTCTTTATTATATAATCATTTAATTTCAGAATTTCTTTTCTTCTGCGTAATTTTATTCACACAAATCAAAACCGCACCAAATACCGATGCCCCAATCATTACAGCAAATAACCATTTTAAATTATGCTCGTCTAAAAAAGAGAAAATATCAGCCTTATACATTATATCTTTTCCGTCATTTATACTGCGACCCACATACACCGGAGAAACAGATGAAAGTATACCCAGAGAAAGTAAAACTATCGCTGAAACCGATATAACACATATTCCGCATACAACACCTATACGGCTATTTATGTTTTTTGTTGTTGGCATTTGTGAATTACCGTCAATTATTTTATCCTCTTTCAGCAACTCATCAACAGATACACTGAATACATCGCTCAAATGAATCAACATTTCTGCATCAGGCATAGAATCTCCCGTTTCCCAACGTGAAACAGTTTGACGGGAAACTGTCAGTTTTTCGGCAAGTTCCTCTTGGGACATATTATTGGTTTTACGCAAATATTTCAGTTTTTCTTTGAATGTCATTTCTTCCTCCTTTCAGTTCCGTTTTAATCTTAATCAAACGTTACATTTCCGTCTATATTTCAAATATAACTTTTTTGCCCATAATTTGAGCACTTCGCTCAAATTATGGGCAACAGATTATTTTTTAAGTATCATTCTCTCAACGATAACGCCGAGTCTTGTGTCGGAAAATCTCTTGTGAAGTGCCTCTTTCTTTGAAAGAACTTTCTTTTCGGGAATGGGCTTTCTGTATTTTGCAATATCGCCGTCATCAAGGATAAATGCCTGAGTCATGGTGATACCGCCCTTGCCTTTGAGTTGGGCTCTGACATAGCAGGAAATCTTGTCTGCACACTCTGAAAGGTCAAGGGCGCTGACAATTTCGCCGTCTTCTTCCATAGTGTCGGCTTTGATGATTTTGCCGTCGGCAATCCATTCAATAGCCTTACAGTTTTCACCTTTAATGGTGATTGTCTGCTTTTCTTCGTCGGCGGTGATACCCGTTACTACAGGTACGGCGCCCTCACCCTTGAAGTTTTCGCCGAGTTCGCCTTTAGCATATCTTGCCGTAGCGAAGAAGTTACCTTTTTCCATAGCGGTGCGAAGATTTTGAAGAGAATATTCGGGAAGAATAAAGTCCATAAAGGCAGTGTCAGCCTGTGAAGATTCGTGAGCGTCGCTGTTGGCAAAGCCCCAGACGGTTCTTTCGCCTTCGGGAACAAGAGTCATAAGAAGTGAATCCCATAAAATTCTGTCGCAGAAATTGGGAATGTCAAACATATTGAGAACTTCAATACCGAGGCAGGACTTGTATCTTCTGAGAAGGTCTGCAAAGAAGTCAACGTTTTCTTTTTTTGTTGCACAGTCGGGGTATCTTCTGCAATTAAGCCAGTCTGTCGGGTGGTTGATGTGGGAAAGTCCGCCGCTTTCTTCAATTACTGCAATGGGAGTTTCGTAGTTGTTTTCCTTGCCGTAGATACCTTCAAGTTTATCGTTGGTGAAATAGCCGTTGACGTGGTTTTTCACAAGAGTGAACATATTCGCTTCAATTGCACCGGGTACGCACATCATACCTCTTTCTTTGGTACGTGCACCCTTTTCGGTTTTATATGTACCGTCAAGAATTGCGTGATACTGCTCTGTGGTGGGGTGGCAACGTTTGCCGTGCCAGAGGTTCTGGAAACGGAACAGGGGTATAATGGAAGGATCCTGATCCCACTCTTTGCCGAAAACACCGTGCTCGGCAAAAGCAAGAATGTCAAAATCGTAATCATAAAAACCCTCGATAACCGTTGTCATAGTTTCGTTGGCGTCACTGTAGGTTGAGTGAGTGTGGAGATTTGTCTTGTAATGTCTTTCCTTGTCGGATAAAAGAGAGCAGACATCTGCATAGGGATTGTTAATTTTGAATTTTCTTTCCATAATAGCCTCCGTGTTATCATTTTTCTGCAAAGAATTATACCACAATTTTAATATTCCGTCAATAATCCCGTGCATATATACTGCGATAAATTAAATAAATTAAATAAAAAGTAAATATTTTCAAAAAACGTTGACTCACGGCAAAAGAATATGTATTATTCTAAAGACATAAAATATTAAAAAGGAGGTTTTGCTTTTGAAAAGAATTTCAAGATTTACGGCTTTTGTGTTGAGCCTTATTTTCGCTTTGATTTTTGTCAGTTCTGCCGTTGCGATTGATGACACAACCTCAATCAGCGATATAACGGGCTATGTTGCAAATATGAATGTTAAGTGATTTTATATATAATTAAAACCTGCCGCTTATTTAAAGTGGCAGGTTTTATTGTTAAATCATTCTTCCGTTATTTCTTCAGGTAACTGTGCGAAAATTTCATTTTCCGAATCACTCTGATATGTAATATATTCGTCGGTACACTCAATATAATTTTCTTCATCTTCATCGCAGTACTTTGCGTTAACGCTGTTCTGAGTTTTAAGATACTGATAGAATTCTGCCTCAGTGGTGAATATGTAAGGTGAAGAATATAACGTTAATAAACCTAAAGTGACAAAATTAAGTAAATGCCAACCGATAAAACTAATTTGTAAAACAAAAAATTCAAGTCTATGACCTTTCATAAGTCTTTCAGATTCACTCAGAGCATCGCTTGCACTGATGTCGGGATTTTCGGCAAGGACATAATTTGCCATTGCATAAGAAAAACTTTTCATTATTCCCGGAATTATAAAGAGTAAAGACCACAATGCAACATAAATATATTCAACAATATAAAGAGAAACTACTTTTTTGAAATTCTTAAATCCGCTGAATATATCAGCTACTGATATTTCCTCTTTTTCAGTTACTTTAAGAGATATGAAATTTACCGCATAAAATAACGGTGCTGAAATTAAAACTGTTAAAATCAAATCAGCAAAATCACCGAAAAAAGTTAATCCGCTGTTCGAATAACCGTTTCCTATTTTGGTTATAAATTCCGGCAACTGAATATTCAGTACACCTTGATTGAGAACAAGGTCAGTCAGATCTGCGCAAAGAGAAAATATATTCGGTATTGATCCGGCAAATCCTATCAGAATGTACAACAAGTATGCAAGAGAAAATATTTTCCATTTGCCTTGCAAATCCTCTTTTGCTTTGCTTTTTAAATATACTCTATCCATATTTATCCCCTTTTTTTATTAATTATATCATTTGTTCAATCTACTGTCAACAAAAAAGATTACTCCCAAACATATTGATATTTTTTCAAAAAAAGGTATAATTAAGATATATTATTTTTCGGGAGTTAATAATTATGGATTATATTTTAGATTTTACGGGTAAATCCGTACTCATCACAGGCGGTGCAAGCGGTATCGGTCTTGAATGTGCAAAGGCTTATCTTCAGAATAATGCCACGGTTTATCTGACGGACTATAACAAAGAAGCCCTCAAAAAAGCCGTCGAAGAACTCAAAGAAGCCTTCCCCGATGGAAAAATCATCTCTGCCGTCTGCGACGTTACAGACAAAGAAAGTGTCGGAACTCTCCCTGCCCTCATAAAAGAAAACACGGGTACTCTCGACATTCTTTTCAACAACGCAGGTATGGGACATTCCGCTTACAGTATCCACGAAAAGAAAGAGGAATGGGATAAAGTCATCTCCCTTAACCTTACAAGTCATTTCTTTGTTTCGCAACTTATTGCAAACGAATTTTTCATTCCGCAAAAAAAGGGTAAAATCGTGAATATGGCATCATTGAGCGCCATTATGGGTGTGCCTGCCGCCTGCGCTTACAGTGCAAGTAAAGGTGCAATGCTTCAGATGACAAAATCCCTTGCATGCGAATGGGCACGTTTCGGTATCACCGTTAACTGTGTCTGCCCGGGCTTTGTGGAAACTCCTCTTATTGCCGATAATCTTGCCGACGAAAGATGGGTCGGATATATGAATATGAGAACTCCTATGCGCCGTCTTGCAAAAACACAGGATGTTGCAGGCTCCGTTCTTTTCCTCTCATCTTCCCTTGCCGATTTTATCACAGGTACTTCTATTGTTGTGGACGGTGGTTTTTCAAGTGGTTCCTAATAAAGTCAAAGTCAGAGTTAAGACACAGACTGAATCTGACGTAAAAAAAGAAGTTTTTCTTCCGGAAAATACGGGTATAAAAGAAGACTCCCCGAAAAAGTGCGGTGAAGTTGTGCGTGAAGTTATTATACCCGAAAAGGTGTATACTCCCCCCGAAGAAACACAAAAGAAAGAAGAAGTTCCCGTTTTTTCCGATAAAGACATTTTCTCTTTTATGCCCGAAAGCAAGGAAGAAGAAACAGCGCAAAATGAAAAGCAGGAAACTCCCAAAAAGAAAAACGTTATCTTCTTTTTTACCGACCAGCAAAGGTATGACACCTTTAACGAGGATATTATGCCAAACCTTTTCGCACTTTCACAAGAGGGCGTGAAATTTGACAACTGCTTCACCTGTCAGCCCGTATGCGGCCCTGCAAGAGCCTGCCTGCAGTCAGGTGTTTATCCCACTCAGACGGGCTGCTGGAAAAACGGTATCTCTTTGCCCGGTGACATCAAACCTCTTGCCGAGTTTTTCAACGAAGCGGGCTATGATACGGCATACATCGGCAAGTGGCATCTTGCTTCGGATAAGGATTTCCGATGTGAGAAAACTCCCGTACCCCGAGAAAGACAGGGCGGTTATAACTATTGGAGAGCAAGTGACGTTCTTGAATTTACTTCTCACGGCTATGACGGTTATGTCTTCGATGAAAAGGGCGAGCAGATTGACTTCATCGGTTACCGAGCCGACTGTATAAACGAGTTCGCATTGGAATATATAGAAAACAGAGATGAAGAAAAGCCTTTCTTTATGTTCCTTTCTTTCATTGAGCCTCACCATCAGAACGATAAAAGGCGTTTTGAAGGATACCGACAGACTGTGGATTCTTTCAGAAATTATCCCATTCCCGAAGATTTATCCTTCCTTAAAGGTGACTATAAAAAGCATTATCCCGACTACCTTTCCGCCATTAACCGAGTTGACTGTAATCTCGGCAAACTCATTGCAAAACTCAAGGAAAAGGGCATTTACGAAGATACTGTTATCGTCTTCACAAGTGATCACGGCTGCCATTTCAAAACACGCAATTTGGAATATAAACGTTCCTGCCACGATTCAAGTATACATATCCCCCTTGTTATAAAAGGCGGTGCTTTCAAAGGCGGTACTTCTGACGGCAGACTTGTGAGTCTTATTGACCTTCCGCCAACACTTCTTTCCCTTGCAGGAATTGAAAAGCCTGACTGCTTTGCAGGTAATGACCTTTCGGGCGGCGACACACGAAAAGCCGTATATATCCAGATAAGTGAAAGTGAATGTGCAAGAGCAATAAGAACGCAGGATTATACCTACTGCGTTTCGGTGCCCGGTTATGCGGCAGGAATGAAAATGGCAGACTCCCCCGTTTATCAGGAGGAATATCTTTACGATTTAATCAGCGACCCCTTGCAGAAAAATAATCTTATCAAGGATAACAATTATAAAATTGTCCGCTCGGCAATGAAGAAACTTCTTCTTGCAGAAATGGAAAAAGCCGAGGGGAAAAAGGCGGTTATTGTGCCTGCACTTGCGGCAAAGAAAAAGTAATATTAAATGCAAAATGCAAAATAAATTTTGGGACAGGTTCTACGGTGAGGTAGAGTGCCTGTCCCTTTGTTACTGTAAAAAATTTAACCTGATTCAGATTAAAATCGTTATTTTTCTTTTGTTGGTGATATAATGTATTCGTTGTTCATACAACAGATTGTTGCTACACAAATTCAAAAACAGTCCGATTTTTTCGGGCTGTTTTTGAATTATGAAAAAAATCCTTTTTTTATAATTTTTCTTTCTCAAACTTCTTGCAAAAATATCCATATTATTGTATACTTGTTTAGTATGTAAAATAGAGTCAGTGTTTATATTTGACTCAAAAAAATTTACGGAGGAATTACCAATGGCAGAAATCGAAAAAAGCAATAATTTTATCGCTATGGAACACGATGTCATGAATTTCTGGGAAGAAAATCAGTGCTTCGAAAAACGTAGCGAAAAGAATAAAGGTAAGGAACGTTTCCGTTTCATAGACGGACCTATCACAGCCAACAACCCTATGGGTATCCATCACGCCTGGGGCCGTACCCTCAAGGATACTTTCATCAGATATAAATATATGAACGGCTATGACTGCCGTTGCCAGAACGGTTTTGACAGTCAGGGACTCTGGGTTGAAGTCGGTGTTGAAAAAGACCTTGGTCTTAAAACAAAGAAAGACATCGAAAACTACGGTATCGGCGAATTTACAAGAAAGTGCGTTGAAAGAGTCAACACCTTCTCAAAGGTTATTGAAGGTCAGTCAAAAAGACTCGGTCAGTGGATGCAGTGGGATAACTCCTACTTCACAAACACCGACAAAAACATCACAAGCATCTGGCACTTCCTTAAAAAGTGTGACGAAAACGGCTGGATCAAGGTTGAATATAAACCTATGCCCTGGTGCCCCCGTTGCGGTACATCTCTTTCAGAGCACGAAATGACAGGTTCCTACAAGACAATTACCCACAACTCTGTTTTCTTCAAACTTCCCATTGAAGATATGAACAGCAAAATCCTTGTATGGACAACTACCCCCTGGACTCTTTCTTCCAACGTAGCCCTTGCAGTTAACCCTGAAATCGACTATGTTGAAGTTAAAATCAAGAGTGACGAACAGACTCTTATTCTTGCTAAAAATGCAATCAAATATCTCGGTGAAGACAAACTCGAAGTTCTCCGTATGTTCAAAGGTGAAGAACTCGTAGGCCGCAAGTATGACACCTGCTTCCCCGAACTTCCTGCACAGCAGGGCTTCGAGCACAAAATCGTTGCCTGGGAAGATGTTGACGCCGAAGAAGGTACGGGCGTTGTTCACATCGCTCCCGGTTGCGGTCTTGAAGACTGGGAACTCGGCAAGAGATTAGGTCTTCCCGAAATTATGCCCGTTGACGATATGGGCATATTCCTCAATAACTTCGGTTTCTTCAGCGGCAAGAGAAGCGGTGAAATCGCAGGCGAAGTTTTCGAAGAACTTGAAAAGAGAAATAAACTCTACCTTGTTAAACCCCACGAACACAGTTATCCTGTTTGCTGGAGATGTAAGGAAGAACTTATCTACCGTCTTGTTCCCTCATGGTTCATTCAGACCGAGGAACTCAAGCCCCGTCTTATCAAAAACGCAATGAGCGTTAAGTGGGAACCCGAATCAAACGGCAAGAGAATGCTTGACTGGCTCAACAATATGGGCGACTGGAACATTTCCCGTAAGCGTTATTACGGTATGCCTCTCCCCTTCTACGTTTGTGAAGACTGCGGTAACGTTCACGTTATCGGAAGTCTTGCAGAACTCAAGGAAAAAGCCGTTGACCCTGCTAAAGTTGACGCACTTCCCGAACTTCACAGACCCTGGATTGACGAAGTTGAAATCAAGTGCCCCAAGTGCGGCAAAAACGTTAAACGTATCACCGACGTCGGCGACGTATGGCTTGACGCAGGTATCGTACCCTTCTCAACTACCAACTACTTTGACGATAAAGAGGATTGGAAGAAGAACTACCCTGCAGAATGGGTTGTTGAAATGCGTGAGCAGGTTCGTCTTTGGTTCTATTCAATGCTCTTTATGAGTACCGTTCTTGAAGACAGAGCCCCCTATGAAAGAGTTCTCTGCCACTCAAGCGTTATCCAGGAAAACGGACAAAAATTCTCAAAGACAGGCTTTATGATCCGTTTCGACGAAGCCGCAGAAAAAATCGGCGCAGACACAGTACGTTACCTTTATGCAGGTGCTCCCGTTGCAAACGACGTTCGTTTCGGCTTCAACCTCGGTGACGAAGCAAGAAGAAAACTTCTCTCCTTCTGGAACATCTACACCTTCTTTGAAACCTATGCAAGAATCGACAAGCCCAACTTTGAAGGCTATACACCCGATAAAAATGCAATGACCGTTACGGATAAGTGGCTCACCATCAGAACAAACGACTTCATCAAGAAGGCAACTGCACAAATGGATGACTACAAAGCGTATAATCTTATCAAGGAATTTGAAGTTTTCGTTGACGACATTTCCAATTGGTACATCAGAACTAACCGCCGCCGTTTCTGGAAAACAGGTGACGAAAGCGACAAGATGATTGCTTATTGGACACTTTTCAACGCTCTTAACACCTGCGTTAAGGTTATGGCTCCCATTATCCCCTTTATGACAGAAAGCATCTGGCAGAATCTTACACGCCGTGTAATGCCCTCAGCAGAACTTTCCGTTCACCTTGCAGACTGGCCCACAGTTCTTGAAGGCTTTGAAGACGACGGCATTATCGCCGATACCGCTTCCGCAAGAGAAATCATTGCCACTGCAATGCGCCTCAGAAACGAACATCAGATTAAGGTTCGTCAGCCTCTGAGCAAACTCTTTGTCTGCTGTGACGGCGAAAAGGCAGAAAAGATTAAGGTTTACGAAAAGAATATCCTTGACGAACTCAATATCAAGGAAATGGTATTTATCGAAGATAACAGCGTTCTTGAAGATAACTTCCTCACCGTTAACTTCAAGGTTGCAGGTTCCGTTCTCAAGCAGAACGTCAACAAGATGAAACAGGCTCTTGAAGGCGCAACTGCCGAAGAAATGGCTGCTTACACCGCAAAGGTCAAGGCAGGAGAAAAAGTTCTTGTCAAAGGCTTTGAGGAAGAATATGACGGCGGTATCTTCAACGTTATGAGTAAGACCAAGGAAGGCATCGTTTCAGGCGAATGTCCCGACGGCACAGTAATCGCCCTTGACGTTGTACTCACCGAGGCTCTCATTAAAGAGGGTACTGTGCGTGACGTTGTTCGTCAGTGTCAGCTTATCAGAAAAGAAGCAGGCTATGAAGTTGAGCAGAGAGTTGTTGTTGCAATCAAGAGCGAAAATGAGTTCATCGTTTCCGCTCTCACAGAAAGCAAGGCTCACATGGCAAACGAACTTCTTGCCGACGAAGTTATTATCGGCGGTGAAATTGAAGCAGACCTTACAAAGACCGCACCAATCGGTGACAGCGAAATAACTGTTTCGGTTAAGAAAGCGTAAATAAACTGTAATTTTAGCCCACAGTTCTTTCTGTGGGCTGAATAAACCCTATACTATAATATATATGTAATTTTCCGAGAGAAAAAACGACTTTTTCCTATACTATTATATATATACTTTTTTGAAAGGACAAAAAACTATGGCTAACGACAAAAAAATGGTTGAGGATATTACCTCAATGGAAGAAGATTTTGCCAAATGGTACACAGACATTTGCAAAAAAGCCGAACTCGTTGAATATACGAGTGTTAAAGGCTGTATGGTAATTCGTCCTTACGGCTATGCTATATGGGAAAACATTCAGAGAATCCTTGATAAGATGTTCAAGGATACGGGGCACGAAAATGTTTGTATGCCCATGTTTATTCCCGAATCACTTTTGCAGAAAGAAAAGGACCACGTTGAAGGTTTTGCTCCCGAAGTTGCCTGGGTAACTCACGGCGGCAGCGAAAAACTCGAAGAAAAACTTTGCGTTCGTCCCACCTCTGAAACTCTTTTCTGCGAACACTATGCCAACATCATTCATTCCCACAGAGATCTTCCCAAACTTTACAATCAGTGGGTAAGTGTTGTTCGTTGGGAAAAGACAACAAGACCTTTCCTTCGTTCAAGAGAATTTCTCTGGCAAGAGGGTCACACAATTCACGCAACTGCCGAGGAAGCCATTGAAGAAACAGAAAAGATGCTCGGTGTTTATGCCGACTTCTGCGAAAAATGTCTTGCAATGCCCGTAATCAAGGGTAAGAAAACCGAAAGCGACAAATTTGCAGGTGCTGTTTCTACCTATGCTATCGAAGCCCTTATGCACGACGGTAAGGCTCTGCAGGCAGGCACGTCCCACTATTTCGGTGACGGCTTTGCAAAAGCTTTTGATATTCAGTATCAGAGCAAGGAAAACAAGCCCGAATATCCCCATCAGACTTCCTGGGGTGTTACAACAAGACTCATCGGCGCCATTATTATGACTCACGGTGACAACAACGGTCTTGTTCTCCCCCCTGCCGTTGCTCCCATTCAGGCAGTAATTATCCCCGTAGCCCAGCATAAACCCGGTGTGCTTGACAAGGCTTACGAAGTCAAAGCAGAACTCGAAAAAGCAGGCATCAGAGTTAAGGTTGACGATTCTTCTAACTCTGCCGGCTGGAAGTATGCAGAATATGAAATGAAGGGTGTACCAGTCAGAATTGAACTCGGTCCCCGTGACATTGAAAACGGACAGTGTGTAACCGTTACCCGTCACAACAGAGAGAAGGATTTTGTTTCTCTTGAAAATCTTGCAGAAACCGTTGCAAAGAAACTTGAAGAAGTAAATGAAGGCATTTACAACAAGGCTCTTGAAAACAGAGAAAAGAGAACCTACCCTTGTAAGACAACGGACGAAATCATTTCCGTTCTTGAAGAAAAAGGCGACGGCTTCGTTAAAGCCATGTGGTGTGGCGACGAAGAATGCGAAGACAAGGTTAAAGAAATTACCGGCGTCGGCTCACGTTGTATGCCTCTTAATCAGGAAGTTATTTCCGACACCTGCGTTTGCTGCGGCAAAAAGGCAAAGCACATGGTATATTGGGGCAAAGCCTATTGATTTCCCCTTAAAAATACACGGATTAAAGCCCGAAAACCCTTTATTTTACAAGGTTTTCGGGCTTTTTTATGCCCTGAAACAAGGCATTTTTTCACTTTTTTTCATTTTTTTGAAAATCGGGCTTTTTTTGTTTGCTTGTACCAATTTAACAAATCAAATAACCTTCTTTTGTGCATCTTGCTAAAAAATCAGCCTTGTCCGCAGTCCATTTTTTTGTACTGTCCTTTTTAAAAATTTGATTTTTGAAGTTTAAAACTTGACAAAAAAGTCAAAAATGGATATAATAGCCGACGTTGCCGATATGGAATGAGAAAAAAATGAACGTGAAAGCATTCATTAAGGCAGGAATTTAACTGTTCCGACTTGCATCTGCAAGGTCAGAGATACGGACGAAACACCGCAAATACCCAATTATTTATTCCAACAAAAAATTAAAAGAAAGTGATCTTTGTGTTTCGTTACGGTCTATGCAAATCCAAAATGCAAGTGTTATTAAATCAACGGCGGTTAACCTGCTGCAAACAGGACTAAACCGAAAAGGTTATTGCTGAACCCTGTTTGCGAAAATCTATCAGAGGTGATAAAATGAAAAAGGCTTTAACAAAAGCAGTGCTTATTGCAATGACTATTGTTATTCTCGCCGCAATTATACCACTCTCAGCAAATGCAAGTACCAGCAACACAAAAACACAGATATACAACTTCCTTACAGAAAACTTGGGATTAAACTCCGCAGCGGCTTGCGGCATTATGGCAAACATCGACGCCGAATCAGACTTTAATCCCAAACTCGTTATTACAGACAGTAACGGACTTCTCAGCGGCGGTCTTTGCCAATGGAACGGCGGAAGATTCAGTAAACTCCGTTCTTTCTGTTCAAGCAACGGTCTCAGTTACCTTTCGGTAACAGGACAACTTAAGTATCTTGCAAAAGAACTTGCAAGTTCGACCTACGGTTACATCTTCGATTATCTCAAGAACGTATCCGATACGGCTCAAGGTGCTTATGACGCAGCATATTACTGGTGTTACTATTTTGAAGTACCCGCTAACAGAAGCACAAAGTCGGTACAGAGAGGCAACGCAGCAGTAAACACCTACTGGTCAACCTACGGAAACACAGACCTTTCCGAAGTGACCTTAACTTCAAGCAAGAGCAAAATCGACATCGACAGTTCCATTACTTTCAAGTGGAATTCGGCAGGCTCGGCAGCAGACAGTTACACACTTGTTGTTGCAGAGAAAAAGGGTGACGAGTACGATTGGGACAACGCAAAGTCCTATACACTTTCTTCCTCATCTCTCAAGAAAACAATCAAAGGCGGCACCTTTGATAAGGGCACTTACAAGGCTTATGTAACTGCAAAAAACAACCTTACAGGTAAAGAAGAAACAAGCAACTATGTAACTTTCAAGGTTGTATGTACCACACACGAGTACAAAACGACAATCAAAAAGCAAGCCACCACTGAATCAACGGGTATCAAAATCAAAACCTGCAAACAGTGCTCGGCAACAGAGAAAGTTATCACAAACGCTTTTTCCGTTAAATCCTTTGCAAACAGGTCTGTAAGCGGACTTGAAAAAGTATCAAGTTCAAAGAACGCAGTCAGAGTTTCCTGGAATCAGTTCGGCTGGGCAGAAGGCTATCTTGTGTATATTTACAAAGACGGCAAATGGGTCAAGGTAAGAACTTTAAACGGCTATGATACAACGGCATGCAACATCAAAAACCTTGAAAGCAACACTGTTTACAAGGTAAGAGTTAAGGCTTATATCAAAGTTGACGGTAAGGTTTACACAACCAAGGCTTCAGAAACCCTGAAAATCAAAACTGCAAAATAAACAACAAAAGCACAGAATAATATCGAAAATCTATATGGCAACAAGTAAACTTAATCTTTACTCATATAAACGTAAAGGCTGTGCTTTTCATATATAGCATTTGTTGACTCTCCCCTTTTTCTCAAGGGGAGATTTTTTTGTGCTTTTTTTCGGGATATGGCTTAGGGCACCGTCGGGGACGCCGATACCTACGGGTTTTATTCAAACACATCTTAAATAACAAAACCGTTGCAAAGGCACAGGGCTTTTACAACGGTCTTTTTTTATTTTATCACTTCACAAACTTCTCCGTGAAAACTGCAACTGCATCATCCTTCGTGAAAGAACCGGGAGAGAATTTGAAATTAAGGGGCGGATTATCAAAACGGCTGCAATAAGCGAGAACCTGACTTTCCGTCATGGTAACTTCGGGCAAAGCCGAAAGACTTCTTATAACGGTGAGAAATTCCTCTTTGTCCGTTTTCATCACCGAAAGCATACGGCAAAGTTTTTCACTCTCAAACTTTTCGCATCTTTCGATGAAACTGTCCATAAACACCGCACAAGCCTTTCCGTGAGGCACGTCGTATTCCTCGGTGAGTATATAGCCGAGAGGGTGAGGAAAAGCAGTGCCGCAGTAAGCAAGAACAATACCTGCATAAAGTGAGCCGTAGTAAAGTTCTTTTCTTAAAAGTGCATCGGGAACTTCTTTTGTTTCATAAAGGTATTTGAGTCCTTTCCAGATGCTCTCAAAGGCTTTTTCGCCAAAAAGAGTGGGTATATCCGTACACTTGGGCGACATATAGCCCTCAAGGGTATGGGCAAGAGCGTCAAGAGCCGTTGACACCGTCACACCGTAGGGCATGGAGTGGGTGTATCTGCTGTCGGCAAAGGCAAGAGATGCGTAACAGTCCTCGGGTGAGATGCTTTTCTTTCTTCCCGTTTTCTGATTGGTAAGAACGCTTACTCGGCTTACCTCGCTGCCCGTACCTGCCGTTGTGCCGATGAGAACAATGGGGAGAGCCCTGTTTCTCTTTTCAGCGGAATATATATCTTCCTCTTTAAAATCAGGATTTGCCGCATAAACCGCCACTGCCTTTGCGGCATCAAGGGGTGAGCCGCCGCCAATACCGATGATAAACTCTGCGCCCAATGATACTGCCTTTTGTGCCGCCTCAAAACAACTGTCAAGACGGGGGTTAGGGTCTATTTGAGAATAAACTTCAAAATCTGTGCCCGTTTTGATAAGTGCCTTTTTGCAGTCTTCAAGGGCACCCGAAGCCGCCGCACTTTTACCGCCCGTTACGATAAGGCACCTCTTACCGTATTTTAAAAGAAGTTCTGCGTTGTCAACGACACAGTTGTCACCGCTTATAACTCTTACGGGCATATTGAGGTTAAAATCCATAATCATCAGTCCTCTGCTCAAATATTATTATAATTATACCAAAACAAAAATCTTCCTGCAAGTTTTATTACATATATACTTGCAAATTAAGCAGAAATAGTGTAAAATGAATAAGATAATAGGCGGAATATTGCTTTTATTGTTTAGGGTGACTAATAATACCTTAAAAATTAACATTTTCGTCACCACAATCTGATTAGGACTGAACGTTTATTTATGCAAAAAAAGAAAATAAAAATTTTCCTTGCCCTTCTTGCTTCGGCAGTTGTTTTATGCTCTTTCTGCCTTTACTCAAAGCAGAAGGAAAGATACCCGTATCAAGAGAAAATCTCTGTTGCTATGGATACGGTTATCACCCAAAAAATCTACGGTGAAGAAAATACAGACAGCCATATCCTTAACATTATGGGCATAATTGATAATCTTGATAAAACCATTTCACGTTTTAATGAAGATTCTGCCGTGAGCCGTCTTAACGCAACGGGTACCGTTACGGATTCTCATACCGCTTATACTCTATCGCTGATGAAAGAAGTTTGTGAAAAGTCGGGCGGTGTTTTCGATGTCACAATCGGTCAAGTTTCTTCTCTTTGGTCAATCGGTGAAAACGACGGGAATATTCCTTCCGAAAGCGAACTCGAAAAAGCACTTTCAAAGGTGGACTCCTCACTTATAGAAATTGACGGTGACACCGTAACTTTAAAAAGCGGTGCAAAGGTTGACCTCGGAGCCGTCGGCAAGGGCTATGCCTGCGACCTCGTTAAGTCCTACCTTGAAGAAAGCGATGTAAAAGGCGCCGTGGTTTCCGTCGGCGGAAGTATACTCGCTTTCGGAGATTATAACGGTGCAGGAGATAAATGGAACATCGCCATTCAGCACCCGAGAGATAAAGAAAGTTATCTCGGTGTTCTTTCTGTTGACGGGGGTTTCATTTCAACTTCGGGCGATTATGAGCGCTACTTTGAAAAAGACGGCATCCGCTATCATCACATTCTTGATGCCGCTACGGGCTACCCTGCTTCTTCGGGTGTTATAAGTGTTACGGTTATATGCGACAGCGGTATTTTAAGTGATGCGCTTTCAACGGCATGCTTTATTCTCGGCTATGAAAAGAGCCTTGAACTTCTTGAATATTACGGTGCCGAAGCAATCTTCGTTAACGAAAACCTTGAGGTTTCCTTGGTGGGAGAGGTTGATTTTGAAATATACTGAATTTAAAAACGTTGTAAAAAAAGGCGATGTGATTGCTATACTGATTATTGTTGTCATTTGCCTTTTCTGGTTTGTTTCCGATTACTCAAAAAACGAAAACCTCTCCGTTACCGTTCACAGCGATGGCAAGATTATTTACAGTGAAAGCCTTTCCACCCTTAAGGAGGAAGAAATAATAAGTATAAGCGGCTGCGAAATTCACATAAGTGCTGACGGAGCCTATTTTCACTCCTCCGACTGCCCCGACGGTCTTTGCATTAAAAGAGGACTTCTCAGAAAAAACGGTGACGTTATGGCTTGTGTACCCAATATGGTAACAGTAGAAATCTCCTCAGATAAAAGTGCCGTTGACGGCGTTTCCTACTGAAAGAGGTGATTTTATGAAAAGCAAAATCAATAAAATCACCCTGCTTTCCCTTTTCTCAGCAATTGCACTTGTACTGAGCTTTCTTGAAAACAGTCTTGTGCCCGACATTCCGTTTCTTCCCGTTGGTGCAAAGCCCGGGCTTTCCAACATCGTAACTATGTATACCGCCTCCCTTTTCGGATTTGGCGGTGCAGTATATATAACACTTATAAAGGTTCTTTTCGCTTTTCTCACAAGAGGTGCAACTGCTGCCTTTATGAGCTTTTGCGGAGGATTTTTAAGTACAGTTGTTCTCTGCCTTATGATAAGGTATGAAGGGAAAACCTTCTCCTTTATCGGCATAGGCATTGTCTGTGCCCTTTGTCATAATATGGGGCAACTTTTCTGTGCCGCCCTTATTTCAGGCACGGACTCACTTATTTCTTACGGTAAGTATCTTATTATCTTTGCACTTATAACAGGCTTTGTTACAGGCTCGGCTCTTACGGTTATTATACCAAGACTTAAAAAGCTGAAGGAAGCGGACAAAATAAAGTCCGATAAGTGAAAAAAGTGAAAATCTCTTATAAAGGAGTTAAAAATATGAGCAAGAAAATATCGGGTGTTCTTACTGCCGTTAAACGTGGCAGAGGCGGCGTTACCGTTTCTCACAACAAAAACACGGCAGATATGAGAGCTAAAAGAATCCCCACCCCCGAAAAAGTTGTCATATCCATGCAACAACATATAGGTGTGCCCTGCACCCCCACAGTTAAGGTTGGTGACGAAGTTGCCGTCGGTCAGGTTATCGGTGACTGCGACAAATTCATAAGCGCACCCATTCACGCCTCAATTTCAGGCAAGGTTGTTGCCGTTGGCGACGTGAAGTTAGCAAACGGTATTATGACAAAAGGCGTTACTATCGAAAGTGACGGTCAGATGCGTTTATATGAAGGTCTTAAACCTCCCGTTGTTACAAACAAGCAGGAACTCTGCAAAGCCGCAAGAGATTCAGGTCTTGTAGGTCTTGGCGGTGCAGGTTTCCCCACCCACGTAAAATTCAACCTTCCCGAAGATAAGGAAATCGATACCCTTATCATTAACGCCGCCGAATGTGAGCCCTATATCACCGTTGACTACAGAGAGTTTATCGATAACGGAGAAAACGTTATCAAGGGCATTAAACTTCTGGGCAGAATTTTAGGCTTTAAGCAAACAATTATTGCTATTGAAGATAACAAACCCAAGGCTTTCGAAGTTATGAAGGAAATTATCGACAGAGAAAAAGAGGGAGATAAAATCAAACTTATGACTCTGCGTTCAAGATATCCTCAGGGTGCAGAAAAAATGATGGTACTTTCGGCTACGGGCAGAAAAATCCCACCCGGAAAACTTCCCAGCGACGTCGGCTGTGTTCTTATCAACGTTGCTTCTCTTGCTTTGCTTGCAAGATATGTTGAAACAGGTAAACCCCTGGTTTCCCGTACAATCACCGTTGACGGCTCCGCCATCAAAGAGCCGAAAAACCTTCGTGTTCCCATCGGTACAAATATCCAGGATATTATCGACTACTGCGGCGGTTTCAAGGCAGAACCTAAAAAAATCCTTTCGGGCGGTCCTATGATGGGTATTGCCATCTGTGATACAAATGCTCCTATCTGCAAGCAGAACAATGCAATTCTTGCTTTCAGCGACAGAAAAGATCTTAATAAAAAAGAAAGAGCATGTATACGCTGCGGCAGATGTGTTGATGTTTGCCCCATGAGCCTTATGCCAACTCTTATTGAGCGTCACGCAAGAATCAAGGATGTTGACAGACTTAACGAAATCGGCGTTAACGTATGTATGGAATGCGGCTCATGTGCTTACGCCTGCCCCTCGGGCAGACCGCTTGTTCAGTATATGCGCCTTGCAAAACAGGTTGTAAGAGAAGGGAGTGGAAAATAATGATTAAAAAGTTAACCGTAAGCCCCTCACCTCACGTGCGTTCCAACGAAACCACAACGGGCATTATGCTTGACGTTATTCTGGCTCTTATTCCCGCCGTTGTTATGAGCATAGTTTACTTCGGTCTGAGAGCCCTGACTCTCACTGCCGTATGTGTTTTCTCGGCGGTAATGAGCGAATATGTTTCAAGAAAAGTTATGAAAAGAGACGGCACTCTCGGAGATTTGAGTGCCATTGTAACGGGTCTTATTCTTGCCCTCAATCTTCCCTCAACTCTCCCCTTGTGGATGGGTGCCGTGGGCAGTATTATTGCAATTGTTGTTGTAAAGCAGATGTTCGGCGGTATCGGTCAGAACTTCGTTAACCCTGCCATGACGGCAAGAATTATCCTTATGGTATCTTTCCCGACGGCTATGGCAAAATGGGTTGCTCCTTTCACAAACAGTTGGCGCCCCGATGCCGTGACAACTGCCACTCCTATGGCTGCTCTTGCAACGGTTTCAGGCGGTGACGTATCCTCGGTCGGCGACGCACTTCCCACCCTTTCGCAGATGCTCTTCGGCTATCACGGCGGTTCAATGGGTGAGGTTTGCTCCCTTGCTCTTATCTGCGGCGGTGTATACCTTATTTTAAGAAAGGTTATCTCCCCCATAATTCCTCTTTGCTTTATCGGCACCGTTGCAGCGGTTACCCTTATTGCAGGCGGAAATGTAACCTATATGCTTTATCATCTTCTCGGCGGCGGTCTTATGCTTGGTGCCTTCTTTATGGCAACAGACTACAGCACCTCACCGATTAACAAAAAAGGCAAGGTTATCTTCGGTATCGGTTGCGGTCTTATCACCTGCGTAATAAGACTTTTCGGCTCACTTCCCGAAGGTGTATCCTTCTCAATCATTCTTATGAATATTCTTGTTCCTCATATTGAAAATCTCACGACTCCCCGTCCTTTCGGTGAGGTTAAGGAGAAAAAAGCAAAGGAGGTTAAGGCTCAATGAAAAACCTGACTCCTAAAGCGGTACTCGTTCCTGCCATAGCACTTCTTATTATCTGTCTTGTGTCAACGGCACTTCTTGCAGGAACAAATATGTTAACGGCAGACAAAATTGCCGAAAATGCCCTTGAAACAGAAACCCTAAGCAGAAGCGTTGTTCTTCCCGAAGCAAAAACTTACGGTGAAGTGCAGACTCTCGAAAACGGTATAACTTACTGTGAGGGTATAGACAACCTCGGAAAAACCGTGGGCTATGTTTTCACTTCAAGTGCAAAGGGCTACGGCGGTAACGTGGGCGTTATGGTCGGTCTTGACAACAGCGGTGTTGTAACGGGAATTGAAATTCTCTCCCACGACGAAACTCCCGGTCTTGGCGCCAACAGTACGAAGCCCGACTTTAAAACCAGATTTATCGGAAAAAGCGGTGAACTTACAGTGAACAAGACCTCAAATGACGGTCAGAACATTCAGGCAATCACCGCCGCAACAATAACCTCAAAAGCAGTTGTTAACGCAGTCAATGCCGTCACAGACGCTTTTGAAACATTAAAAACAGGAGAAGGGGTGGAATAATGGCTGAAAATAAAAAATCTCTCGGCAAAGAATTCAGTAAGGGTATTATTGCAGAGAACCCTGTTCTTCGCCTTGTTTTAGGCACCTGTCCCACCCTTGCAACGACAACAAGTGTTGAAAGTGCTCTGGGTATGGGTCTTGCCGCTTCAATCGTTCTCGTGTGTTCGAATATTGCAATTTCCGCACTGAGAAAGGTTATTCCCGATAAAGTGCGTATCCCTGCTTACATCGTTATTATCGCCTCTTTTGTTACAATCGTACAGATGGCGGTCAAGGCATTTATGCCTGCTCTCGACGAGCAACTCGGCGTTTATCTGCCTCTTATCGTTGTTAACTGCATTATCCTTGGCAGAGCCGAGGCTTTTGCAAGTAAAAATCCCGTACTCGCTTCTGCCTTAGACGGTCTTGGTATGGGTGTAGGCTTTACTGCCGCACTTTTCCTTATGGGTTCTGTCCGTGAAATTTTCGGTGCAGGTACATTCCTCGGAAATTCCGTGCCCGTTCTTTCGGAAAACCCCATGCTTATCTTTGTTCTTCCTCCGGGCGGTTTCTTCGTTTTCGGTGTCCTTATGGCTACGGTCAACAAACTCGCCGAAAAGAAGGGCAAACCCCGTGCAGAACTTCGTGGCTGCGAGGCTTGTCCCATGGCAAGAAACTGTGCACTTCACAATACAAACGGGGAGGTTAAATCAGTATGACAATGACTAAAGAACTCCTTTCCATACTCCTGACGGCTATCCTTACCCAGAACTTTGTTCTTGCAAAATTCCTGGGCATCTGTCCCTTCCTCGGCGTTTCAAAGAAACTCAATACCGCCGTCGGTATGAGTGCGGCAGTTATCTTCGTTATGGCTCTTTCAACTGCCGTAACTTATCCCATTAACCACTTACTTCTTGTGAAGTTCGACCTTGAATATCTTCAGACAATCGTATTTATTCTCGTTATTGCCGCCCTTGTGCAACTCGTTGAAATTATTCTCAAGAAGTATATCCCCTCTCTTTATAATGCTCTGGGCATTTATCTGCCCCTTATCACAACAAACTGTGCCGTTTTAGGTGTTGTTATCCTCAACGTTGACGAAGGCTACAACTTTGCACAGTCAATGTTCAATTCCGTTGGCGGCGGTCTTGGCTTTATGCTTGCAATGGTTATGTTTGCAGGTGTCAGAGAAAGACTCGAATCCTGCGAAGTGCCCAAATTTTTGCAGGGTCTTCCCATAACTCTTATCGCCGCTTCCCTTGTGTCTGTTTCATTCCTCGGTTTTACGGGAATTGTTGAAAACATCTTTGCTTAAAGGAGGTACCGTAAAATGTCTCAGATTATTATAGCCGTAGCCATTGTGGCTCTTATCGGTCTTATCCTCGGTCTCGGACTTGCTGTGGCTTCCGTTGTTTTTGCAGTACCCGTTGATGAAAAGGCTGAAAAAATCAGAGAATGTCTCCCCGGTGCAAACTGCGGTGCCTGCGGATATACAGGCTGTGACGGTTATGCCGACGCACTTTCCAAGGGTGAAACAAAAGAGTGCAGTCTGTGCATCCCCGGCGGTAATGATACTGCAAAGGCTATCGGCGGAATTATGGGTCTTGAAGCAGGTAAAATTACACCTATGGTTGCCGCCGTTATGTGTCAGGGCAACAGAATGAATGTTGAAGAAAAACTCGAATACAGCGGTGTGCACTCCTGCAAAATGGCTATCCAACTTTTCGGCGGTCCGAAAAGCTGCGTTTACGGTTGTATCGGCTTCGGCGACTGTGCAGAAGTTTGTCCCTATGACGCAATCTTTATCTGCGACGGTGTTGCAAGAATCAACCCCGATAAGTGCCGTGCCTGCAAAAAATGTATTGCCGCCTGTCCCCGTTCACTTATCGACCTTTTCCCCCTTAATACAACAAAATCTGCCGTTCTTTGCCGCAATCACGACAAGGGTGCACAGACAAGAAAGCAGTGCAAGGCAGGTTGTATCGGCTGTATGAAGTGTGTGAAAGTCTGTCCCGTTGATGCAATTTCAATTGACAGTTTCTGTGCAAAGGTTGACTATGAAAAGTGTATCGGTTGCGGAAAGTGTCACGAAGCCTGCCCCATCGGCAGTGTGGATATTTACAATATCAAAAAGCATTTCTAAATACAAAATTGTGCTATAAAGGGTGGTGACGGAGAGTCCGTCGCCGCCTTTTTTGGTTGGCGGAAACGGTGGGGGCTACTCATCCGCCACAGCGTTTCACGCTGCGGCACCTTCTCTGCAAGAGAAGGCTTTGATACCTTGACAGAAAGATGGCGGCAAAGCACCACCTGCCTCTTCTTCAGGAGAGGTTTCTCCCCTCAGCCGCCCGACTCACTCCGCAGAGCCGACAAAAAAGCAGCCGCAGAATTTCCCTGCGACCGCAACTATTAAATATTCATTATTAAAAAACAACTTCCTGCGGCTCACCGCCGTTTTCCCTTGACTTATCGGCAAGATAAACGCTCAGATGACCTGCAACGGAGTCAAAAATTGAAGTGCAGGCAAGGGACGGTTTCTCCCCTCTCATGAACTTGACAAAATCTTCGGCAAGTCTTTCATCTCCGCCGCCGTGTCCGCCGTAGGCACCTACCATATCTCCGCCGACTTTCAGGTCAACGACTTCCACGTCACATTCCTCGTTATGAGCATCGAGTGAAGGGTTGATCTTGAGCACGGTGAATTTCGAATCTTCAAAGTTTCCAAAGATTTCACCCTTTGTGCCGATAATATGTATCTGACGTCTTGGCTCGGAAGAACCGCCCACCATATTGTGAGTGCCCGTTGCGCCGCTTTTGAAGTTAACGAGTACGGACTGATGGTCAACTACGTCATTATCGCATTTGTAAATGCATCTTGCGTAGGGCGAGTCGGTTTTCATCAGAGCAATTTTATCTTCAATTGTGGGGTTTTCGATATGTTCAAGAGCATCCCACACATAGAAACTCCATCTGTCAGGGTGGTCGATATAAAGACGTTTTGTTGAATATACGCAGGTATCAACAAGAGGACAGTCTTTCATACAAACCGTGCCTGCACCCTGGGGGGCGTTTTCGGGTTTGAACTGATACTTACCGCCGAAAGAACTGATTTGTATCGGCTCGGTTTCACTCATCATCCACATCATAATATCAATATCGTGGCAACATTTTGCAAGAAGCATTGTTGTGTGACACTTTTTGCTGTTTGCCCACTTACCTCTTACGTAAGAAGTGGAAAGATGGTGGTATGAAACGTGCTCGTTGGTCTGGATATTGATAATATCGCCGATTTCGCCCTTTACTATGCGTTCTTTGATTCCGTAGTAAAAAGGTGTGTACCTGAGAACGTGGCAAATCATAACCTTTGAGCCGTTGTTTTTAGCACAGTCAACAAGAGTTCTCATCTGTTGTTCGTTAACGGCAAAGGGTTTTTCAAGAAGCATATCATAGCCTTGTTCAAGCAAAGGTACCGCCGTATCAATATGCTGTTCGTCCATAGTACCGTTGATAACGGCATCGGCAAGTTTGCCTTTCTTTGCAAGTTCCTCAGCCGATTCAAAGCACATATCTTCAGAAAATCCGAAATACTCCATTGCTTTTTTTCTGCGCAGGGGGTTGGGGTCGGCAACACCAACGATTTTCAGAAGTTTCGGATTTGTTTTTGCAAGTTCGCTGTAAACGAAGGCTCTGTGTCCTGCACCGACAATTATGGCTGTTACGGGTCTGTTTTCCATATTTTTTTACCTCTCTTATCTCAGAGTTGTTGAAATCCATTATATACCACAGGGGCGTTAAAATTCAATAGCATAAAGAGAAAAACCAACCTTTCGGTCGGTTTTTTTATCATACTTCTTTACCTACAAGCCAATCGAGAGAAACCCCAAGAACTTCAGAAATTGCAACCAGTTCGTAATCGTAAACGCCTCTTATCTGGCCTTCAAGTTTTGAAAGACCGGAAGCAGTCAGTTCTACACCTTTAATCTGGAGTTGTGTGAGAAGGTCAATCTGCTTGATACCGAGCTCTTTTCTCTTTGCTTCAATTCTGGCTCCGACAATGTTGCTGTCGCCCATAGGTTTCTTTCTGATTCTCATAATTAGCACCTCGCTTGGAATATTAAAACGGCGGATATTTTGCCCTTATGCTTATAAATATTACCACATCGGGCACCCTTTGTCAATAAAATAGGGGGTCTGAAAAGTATACAATTATTATGTCGAATAGTAATTATGTTAGGGCATATTTCCACTATATTCCACAAAATATTGCAAAGTTATACCTATAAATAATCGCTTTTTTCCAAAAAGTACTTTTAAACTTTCTTTTTTAGTGATATACTATTTTTTAAAGGCAACAAAATCAGAACGCTCGGCTCTGACGAAGTTACCTAATTTATCTTCTGAAAGAAGGAAACCAAAATGAGCAACACTTTACAGTCAAGAAATCTGAC
The DNA here is from genome assembly GCA_964397395.1 of uncultured Faecalibacterium sp. GTDB lineage: Bacteria > Bacillota > Clostridia > Oscillospirales > Acutalibacteraceae > UBA6857. Next base: position 17,142 of record CAYNIN010000004.1, on the reverse strand, counting down.
AATGCTTATGGATTTTTATGAACTTTCAATGGCAAACGGTTATTTTACCAACGGTATGAAAGATAAGATCGTTTACTTTGATATGTTTTTCAGGAAAGTTCCCGATAACGGCGGTTTTGCAATTATGGCAGGTCTGCGCCAACTTATCGACTATCTTAAAAATCTCAGTTTCACCCAGAAAGACCTTGAACTTTTCAGAAGAAAGGGCTTCAACGAAGATTTTATTGAATATCTCAAAAACTTCAAATTCACCTGCGATGTCTGGGCAATTCCCGAAGGTACTCCTATTTTCCCGGGTGAGCCCATCATAACGGTAAAAGGCCCCGTTATCGAAGCACAACTCATTGAAACAATGGTGCTTCTTACCGTCAATCACCAGAGTCTTATCGCCACAAAGGCAAACCGCCTGAAAAGAGCCGCAGGCGACAAAACGATTATGGAATTCGGCTCAAGACGTGCCCAGGGCTATGATGCCGCCATTTACGGTGCAAGAGCAGCATACATCGGCGGTTGTGATGCAACGGCTTGTGCAATTGACGAAAGAGATTACGGTGTTCCCGCAGTGGGTACAATGGCTCACTCCTGGATTCAGCTTTTCGGTGACGAACTTGAAGCTTTCTGTGCCTATGCAAGACAGTACCCCGACAACTGCACCCTTCTTGTTGATACATACAACGTTACAAAATCGGGCATCCCCAACGCTATTGAGGCTTTCAGACGTGAAGTTCTCCCCCGAGGCTTCAGACCCAAGGGCATCAGAATTGACAGCGGTGACATCACCTACCTTTCAATCAAAGCCAGAAAGATGCTCGATGAAGCAGGTTTCCCCGACTGCAAGATTGTTGCAAGTAACTCCCTTGACGAAATAATTATACGGGATATGCTCATTCAGGGGGCTCAGGTTGACTCCTTCGGTGTCGGTGAAAGGCTCATTACTGCCGCATCTGCCCCCGTTTTCGGCGGTGTTTACAAGATTGTTGCCGTTGAAGAAAACGGCGTACCCGTACCCCGTATCAAACTGAGCGAAAACGTGCAGAAAATTACAACTCCCTGCGCTAAAAAAGTTTACCGACTTTTCGACAATGTAACAGGTAAGGCTATCGCCGACGTTATCACCCTTCTTGACGAAGAAATTGACGAAAGCAAACCCTACGAACTTTTCGACCCCAACTATACCTGGAAGCGTAAAATCGTTGAAAACTTCACCGCAAAACCTCTGCTTGTGAAGATTTTTGACGGCGGCGAAAACTGCTATAACAGCCCCGACATAAAGGATATAAAGGCTTACTGCAACGAGCAGGTTAACACTCTTTGGGAAGAAGTAAAACGTTTTGAAAATCCCCACACTTATTATGTTGACCTTTCGCAGAAACTCTGGGATGAAAAGAAACGGCTTCTTGATGAATACGCCGATCAGAACAAATAATGAGAAGCATCAGTTATACAATTGATAACGAATATTTTGAGGGTAAGAAACTTATAAGTTTTCTTCGTGGTCACGTTAAAATCTCCGTGGGTCTTCTCCGCTCGCTTAAAAGAAGGGAAAACGGTATACTTATCAACGGCTCCCACGCAAGAACCGTTGATATACTCCGCCTCGGCGATACCGTTACCCTTAACTTTCCCGACGATGAAACCACCGCCGCACCTATTGACTACCCCCTTGAGATAATCTATGAAGACGAGGATATACTCATTGTCAATAAACCTGCGGGACTGCCCATGCACGAAAGCCACAATCATCAGCAGGACACCCTTGCCAACGCTCTTGCAGGGTATCTGACGAAGAAAGGCAAACGGGCGGTTTTCAGAAGTGTAGGAAGACTTGATATGGGTACTTCGGGAGCCGTTGTATGTGCCCTTAACAGTCACGTTACGGCAAGGCTTTCGGGCAACATCGAAAAGGAATATATCGCAGTACCCTCGGGGAAATACACCCGAAGCGGTACTATCGACAAGCCCATCTACCGACCCGACCCTATGAAGACCTACCGCACCGTTGACGACAGAGGCGACAGAGCCCTTACTCACTACACACCTTTACTTTACGGCGAAAACTTCTCTGTTGTATCTGTACGGCTTGAAACGGGCAGAACTCATCAGATAAGGGTGCATTTTGCCTCTATGGGCACTCCGCTTTTGGGCGATACAATGTACGGAGAAGAACACGAAACAATAAAACGGCAGGCACTTCACTGCAGCAGGGTTTCTTTCACCCACCCCATTACAAACGAAAAGATAACCGTAGAAGCACCCTTGCCCGAAGATATGCAAAACCTCATAACTTCTCTTGAAAAGGGGGAAAATAAAAATGGAAATACTTATTGTCCGTCACGGCGACCCCAACTACACCCTTGACACCCTTACCAAAAAGGGCATACGTGAAGCAAAACTTCTTGCAAAAAGGCTCTCTGATCTTGAGGTTAAAGACTTTTACTGCTCCCCTTTGGGCAGAGCGAAAAAAACGGCGTCCTACACTCTTAAAATGATGAAACGCAAGGCAGAAATCTGCGATTTTCTTCAGGAGTTCAGAGGCTCTGTAACAGAAGAAAACGGCAGAAAAAACTGCTGTTGGGATCGAATGCCTTCTTATTGGACAGAGATTGAAGATTATTACTCCTACGATGAATGGCATAAGGTTGACCTTATGGAAAAAGGCGGTGTTTTTGCTGAATATAAAAAAGTTTGCGACGGTATTGACGAAATACTTGCCAGGCACGGCTACGTACATAACGGCAAACTTTTCGACGTGAAAGAGGAAAATCACGACCGCATCGTGCTTTTCTGCCATTTCGGTGTTGAGTGTGTTATTCTTTCCCATCTCTTCCACGTTTCGCCCATGATTTTCTGGCACAACTTCGTGGCACTTCCAACCTCGGTGACAAGAGTAGTTTCTCAGGAAAGAGAAAAGGGCAAAGCGATTTTCACCTGCCTGCAATTCGGTGACTTGAGCCATCTTTATAAAGGCGGAGAACCTGAATCATTCTCGGCAAGATGGTGCGAATGTTATTCCGATGATGCAAGACATTAAACAAAGATGCTGTAAAAAAAAACATAAAACCATTGTATCAGCCGAGTTTCTCAGCTTTTACAATGGTTTTTTCTTTTGAATTGTTTCTTATTTCAGACTGTGCAGGTCATTTGTTTTTTTCACAGCCCCTTAATATTCCGCATTTATTTCTCTAACCTTTTCACAAGATAAGGAATGACCGCCTCAAAGTTTACGCCGTAGTCAATGCCGTCAGGGTCTTCATAAGTGATTCTGATGCACTCCTTTGTGTAGTCGGCGGCAAGAACGGCGGCATCTTTCCAGGAAAGACCTCTCATCATTGCACCCACAAAAGTGCTTGAGAAAATGTCACCCGTGCCGTGATACGAGCAGTCAAGTTTTTCGTGGCAGTAGTAGAAATATTCGTCCTTTGCCTTGTCATAGCCCATAACGCCCGTTTTACCCTTTTCAAAGGAAACACCTGTAAGTATGCTTATCTTTGCGCCAAGGTCAGAAAGAGCCTTTAAAACACTTTTAACGTAACTCTCGTCATACTCGCTCTTATATTCGATACCCGTCATAAAAGAGGCTTCCGTTATGTTGGGAAGAATGATGTCTGCCTTTGCGCAGAGTGTTGCCATATACTTTGCAAAGGGTTCGTCAAAAGCAGGATAAAGTTTGCCGTTATCCGCCATAGCAGGATCAACGAAAATAAGATTATCCTCGGTTTTGTAGGTGTCAAACATCTCTTTCATAAGGTCAATCTGCTCAAAGGAGCCAAGGTATCCCGTATAGATTGCATCGAATTTGAAGTTTTCTTTCTGCCAATGAGCAGAAATGGGCTTAATCTGGTCTGTCAGATCCTTGCAGGTAAAACCCTGAAACATTGTGTGGGTTGAAAGCACCGCTGTGGGAATAATTGCAGTTTCAACACCCATAGCCGAAATAATAGGCAGAGCAACGGTGAGAGAGCACTTGCCCACGCAGGAAATGTCTTGAACAGTAACAATTCTTTTCATATCAATAATCTCTTTTCAAAATATACTTTACAAATTTTACAAATAATATTATACTATATTTTGACCATATTAAAATAACCAATTTTAAAGAATTTTATAAGGTCAGATTGAGGTGGATTTATGCTGACATTCTCCTTTGAAGAAAGAAAAAATGAAAGCCTTTACGAGTTTTTATACAGACGCATAAAAGAGGATATTCTAACTTCGAAACTTTCCCCCAACGAAAAACTGCCCTCTAAACGTGCCCTTTCAAAGCACCTTGGCGTAAGTGTGGTAACGGTTGAAAACGCCTACGGTCAACTTCTTGCCGAAGGTTATATATACTCAAAGGCAAAAAGCGGCTTTTATGTAAGCCCCCTTTCACATCAGGGTCAGAAGAAAGTTTCACCCCCTCCTTCCGCAGAGAAAGAGAAAAGTGAAAATTATTTTGCCGACCTTTCCGATAACAGTACAGGGCAGGAACTTTTTCCCTTTTCCACCTGGGCAAAACTTATGCGTGAAACGCTGTCGGATAACAGAGAAAAACTGACGGTCAACTCTCCTTCAGAAGGTATTTTTGAACTCCGCAAGGCTATTGCAGACTATCTTTTTGAGTTTAAAAATATGGATATTGACCCCTCGCAGATTGTTGTTGGGGCTGGCACGGAGTACCTTTACGGTCTTATTATTCAGCTTCTCGGCAGAGATAAAATCTATGCTCTGGAAAACCCGGGCTACCATAAAATTGCCCGTATTTACAAAGCAAACAACGTGAACTGTACCTACATTCCTCTTGACAAAAAGGGCCCTGACATAAAAATTGCCGAAAAGGAAAGCGCAGACATTATGCACATTTCTCCCTCTCACCACTTCCCCACGGGTATAGTCACACCCATAAGCAGACGATATGAAATTCTTTCCTGGGCGCAAAAGAGTCAAGACAGATACATCATTGAAGACGAGTATGACAGTGAGTTCCGCCTTGTCGGAAGACCGATTCCCACCTTGCAGAGTATCGACGAAAACGGCAAGGTAATTTACATCAACACCTTTTCAAAGACCCTCACCTCAACAATTCGTATCAGTTATATGGTACTGCCCGAAAGCCTTATGAAAAAATACAGAGAAAATCTCTCTTTTTATTCCTGCACCGTTTCAAATTTTGACCAATACACCCTTGCCTCTTTTATTGCAAAAGGCTACTTTGAAAAGCATATAAACCGAATGAGAACCTTTTACCGCACAAGACGTGATGAGGTTATGACGGCGATAAAAAAGCACCCGCAGTCAGACAAGGTGCAGATTAAAGAAGAAAACTCGGGGCTTCATTTTCTTCTGCAGGTGCAGACCGCTCTGTCTGACGGGGAACTGACAGCCAAAGCGGCTGCAAAGGGGCTGCATATATCTTGCCTGAGTCACTATTATCACGGAGCAGAGAAAGCAAGACAGCATGTTATTATTATCAACTATTCGAGTCTTACAAATGCGGAAAATGCTATAAATACTCTTTTTGAGATAATATAAAAATCCGACCTGTCAGAGCGATAGGTCGGATTTGTTATTTCTGTTAGTCTTTTCAGTTTTTCCTTGCAGATTTAACTGCTTCCTTTTCGGCTTTGATAGCCTCTTTAGCGGCTGCCTTTTCTGCTTCAAGACGTTTCTGTTCTTCGATAAGAGCCTGACGCTCCATTTCAGCTTCCTTCTTTGCATCGTCATACTGACGGGCGATTTCATCGAAGTGCTGCATATTTTCGCTTTCTTTAACGACTCTTTCTGCTAAAAGGTAAACCTTTGCGGCACGGCCGAAGTATGCATGTTGATTCATTTCTGCTTCAATCTGTTTATCAATCTGCTTCTTCTGTGCTTTTGCAGACTTTAACTTTTCTGAAATTTCTTTAAGCAGGAAGGAGTTCTTTGCCTTTTTAGCCTCTTGCTGAGCGGCATAAAGTTCTTTAAGTTCTGCTTCAATACTTTCTTCCTTTTCAAAAAGGTTATCAAGATTTGCAAAATCCGGCTGAACAAAACTATCAAAGGATTTATAATATTTGTCAATCGCCTTGCGTGAAGAAAGTTTTTGCTTTGCAAATTCAAGGCAGAAACTGCGGATTTCTTTTTCCTCTTTGGTGACCCCCGGAAGTTCTCTTGCCTTGCTGATTTCACAAAGGATTTCCTGTTTATCGGCATTGTAAAGACCTTTAAGTCCTGCATCATATATACTCTTATATGCATCAAGTTTGACTTTGCCGATGCCGTCGGAGAATTTCACAAGTTCTGCACATACAACCTTTGAAATTTCAATTTCCTCATTGAGAGTCTTGGCTGCTTTGTAGGCTTTTTTGTCGGTCTTTTTGAGTTCGGCAAGGTTTGCAAGTTCCTTTTCCGAATTAACTCTTGCTTCACGTATAATATCAATTGCTTCAACAAGAGTATCGTTATTTCTGATGCCGTTGCCGTAATCTTCAAACATTGCACGAATCTTAAGTATGCGTACAATACCCTTGTGCTGTTTTTCGGTTAAGTCATAGAAGAAATAGGGAACAACATTAAGGAATGCGCCCACTGCCGCCATAATGACAAGCACACCCATAACTTTATAAAGCAGACCCGCTTCGCCTGTGTCAACGTCAAGAATGTCATAAGGTGAAGCGTATCCGTTGCCTTCGTAGATACCGTAACGCTCATAAACAAAAGGCAGAACGGCGCTGGTTAAAAGAGTGACAATATTTCCGATAGTCTGCACCGTTGCAAACATACCGTCGATTCTTTCGCCTGTTTTGTATTGATGATAGTCACGTATATCTGCTTGAATGGCAGGTGACGTAATCTGTTCAAAGGCACCGAAAAGGTAATTGACGTAAACACAAGCCGCAATCCAGATTATGCTTTTCATATTTATGCCTATTGCAAGAATACAAAGTACGTTCATAAGGTTAATACCTATGAGAACATTTTTCTTGCCGAAAATACGAATGCAGAAAGGTGCAAGTATCATACCCCACAAAGAAGCGTTACACACAACTGTGAAAATAAGGGAATACATTGTGCCGCTTGTTGTGTGGCCGTAGGTGTAAGACCATGTGAGAATATTACCGTAAGCACTTTCAAGGAAACCGAGCCAACCTGCAAGGGCAATTATCCAGAAATACTTATTCTTTGCAACGGTCTTGAAAGCATCAATGAAACGCACCTGAACAACTCTTGTTTTTGCCTGAACTATTTTTTCCTTTGTGTAACCGAAAACAAGGATTGTAAGTCCGACACCTAAAATGGCAAAGATGGGATATGTATAGCGGTAAACACGTATATCATAAAGGTCGTCGTTTGCGGCAAACTGAGCAACAATGGGAAGAACCATATTCACGATTGAGGGTGCAAGAGAATAAACGACACTCTTTATTGCAAGAACATCGGTTCTCTCCTGGGTGTTGGGAGAAAGAACGTGAATAAGATTTGTGTATGCATCATAAAAGAAATTATAGAAGAACTGCAGCAGAAGATTGAAAATCAAAACGACGGCACACTTGGCAACATAGCCGCCCTCCTGACCGAAAATCTGCATGGGAAAAATATTATAAAGGGCATCATAAGGGAACCATACATAGCAGACGGCAATCAGAGCCGTAGGAATACCCATTGAAACAAGATAGGGTCTGTATTTACCTGCTTTGTTTCTTGTGTTGTCAACCATCGTTGCTCTGATGGCTGTCAAGGGAATGTTGGCAAGGGTTGCTATGATGTAAAGAATGTAGGCATGAGTAGGAGAAACACCGATAGCGTCACCTACAATCATATTAGTTGAGCCTACGGCAAGAGCCTGACCCATGGTAATAATGAAATATGCACCTATACCGCCGCCTGCGTATGCGGCAATTTCTTTAAACGTCATATAACGTCCGGGCATAGGTATGTTCCAATAGGTTCTGAAGTCTGAAAGAAGATTTTTAACTTTGTTTGACAAAATTTTACCCCCACTTTCTGCGAAGTTAAAATATTTAACCCCATTAAGTTTTAACTTAATAATTATATCACAGTTTCAGTTTTTACTCCATAAATTTTATCATTTAATAAAAAAATCGGCACCTTAAACAAAGAAGAGTATATTTTTTAGGGTATATTGACAAGGATAAAAACCTTTCCCGATAAAAAAGACGGCACTATGTAAGGCTTTAAAACCTTTCAAAGTGCCGCTATGAATTAACAATTACATTTTGCTTCCCTTTGCACCCTTTGCGCCACCGAGTTTTACGCCCTGGAGTACATTGGATTCAAAGGTGAACGTGATATTTTCATTTTCTCTTTCTCTTTTGAGAGCAAGAGAAATCATCTTGTCAAGAAGAGTTGTATACTTCACACCCACAGGCTCCCAGAGATAGAAGGAAAGCGAGCCGGGAATGGTGTTGATTTCGTTGAGCCAGATTTCACCCGTAGCAGTATCCATCATAAAGTCAATTCTTGAAACGCCGCTGCAACCCAGGCACTTGAAAGCCTTGACTGCCATCGTGCGAACTTCTTCTCTCTGACCGTCGGTGATTTCGGCAGGAATCTTTCTCTTGAGGGTAGCCATACCCTGACTTTTCGTACCGCCTTTTACTCCGCCTTTTGCACCCTTTGAAGCGCCGTCACCGATATACTTTTCGGTAAAGGTGAGGATTTTATCGCTTGAAACAGGTTCCTCACACTCGGAAGCCTCGGCATTTTCATAGTCACCTAAAACAGAGCAGTTGATTTCTTTAAGGTTCTGCACGGCTCTTTCCACGAGAACTTTATTTGCATAGTGGAAAGCGGTTTCAAGGGAAGAATAGAGTTCCTTTCTGTCCTCCGCCTTGGAAATACCGATTGATGAGCCGAGATTTACGGGTTTTACGATTACGGGATAGCCGATTTTGCTTTCGATTTCGTCCACAAGATTATCGGCGCTGTCGTCGTACTGATTTCCCGTATAGCAAAGGCAGTCAAGAACGGGGATACCGTTATCCTTGAGCACGGTTTTCATCACGTATTTATCCATACCCACTGCCGAAGAAAGCACATCACAACCCACATAGGGAATGCCCATCATTGTAAGGAAGCCCTGAAGTGTGCCGTCTTCTGCGTTTGTGCCGTGTACGATGGGGAAGGCAACGTCAATATAGTCTTCGTAATTCTTTCCCCACTTTTTTCGGGGGTACTGCACAAGTTTAACTTTGTTTCCGTCATTTACGAGAATAACCCTTGTACTGTTTTTGATAAGAGAAGGAATATCCGTATAAGACTCGATTTTGCCGACATTTTCACCTACATAAAACTCGTTATTCTTTGTTATGTAAACGGGAATAACATCATACTTTTCTCTGTTCAGATAACCGATTGCCTGAATGGCAGAAATAACTGAAATTTCGTGCTCCGTTGTTTTACCGCCGAAAAGGACGCCGACTTTAGTTTTCATTTATATCACCTTTCTTATGAAATGCAAAAATTTTATCAGTAATTATCGGGCAGGTCATTTTCAAGAAGCACGATTTTCTTTTTGCCCTCACTGTTATAAGCATAGACCTCATCCAGTGCTTCTTCAATTGTATCTGCAACATAAATCTTGCTTTCGTCGTAATTTTTGTCGAGAAGCCCCGCCTTAATGGGTACTGCCTGCTTTTCGCCGACGAGTACAACATAATCGCAGACCTCGGCGGCATTTCTGCCGAACTCACGGTTAAGTTCATTCTGCTTTTCACCGAGTTCAACCATACCGGGAGTTACGAGTATCTTAAAGCCGTCAAAAAGGCTCAGTGCTTCAAGTGCTGCCTTTGTACCGCTGGGGTTTGAATTGTAGGCATCATCAATAATTGTGATGTTGCCCCTGTCTGTCAGTTCAAGTCTGTGAGGTACACCTTCAAGGCGGCGCACCTGACCACGCAGTTCTTTAAGAGAAATGCCCATTTTATGACTTATTGCAATTGCACCGACAATATTGAGAACGTTGTGTCTGCCGATAAGTTTGGTGGTAAAGTCGGCAGTTTCGCCCTCGGGAGTTTTCACAAAGAAAGTTGTTCCTCTTTCGGAAACGGAGATGTCATAGGCAACATAGTCACCCTTGCCGTCTATACTGTATGAAATATGCTTTCTGTCACCCACATAGGAGTTAATGTTTTCATCGTCACCGTTGAGGAAAAGCATACCGTTTTCGTCAAGTGAATCTGCAAGTTCAAACTTTGTGCCCTTTACGGCATCGAGAGTTTTGAAAGTTTCAAGATGTTGAGGACCAACGGAAGTAATTACACCGTGATGAGGGTGAACGATGTCGCAAAGTTCCTTTATATCCCCCACTCTCCTTGCACCCATTTCACAGACGAAAATTTCGTGAGTGGCTTTAAGAGAGCCTCGTATCGTTTTAACAACGCCCATAGGAGTGTTGTAACTTTCGGGAGTCATAAGCACGTTGTACTTTGCTCTTAAAAGAGTTGTAAGATAATATTTGACGCTGGTTTTACCGTAAGAGCCCGTAATGCCGATAATCTTAAGGTCGGGACAGGATTTGAGTATCTTCTTGGCATCGTTGATATAGCCGTTGTTTATGGAAAGTTCCATAGGCTTATTGATGAAGTTTGAGAGAAGAACGGTAAAAGGTGAAACGGTGTAAATAAGTGCTAACGCAAGAAGCATATAGGTTTCGTGATGACCGAGAGATGCAGGAACAAAAGCGGAAAGAACAATAATATAAAGCACCGCCGTTGTCATAAGCATTCGCTTTACTCTCGGAGTATATACCAAGGGCTTTTTTGCCTTTTTCGGCTTTTCACACACAGCAGAAAGAGCAAAAAGCAAGGTGCAGGCAATTGCCTTAAATTCAACTCGCATTTCCAGAGTCACGAAAAGCAGTGTGAGCACGGAAACAATACCGTGGAAATAATACTTTTTCGTGTTTTCCTTTATCCATTTCACATGGGTATCAAAGCGGTAGGAATTGAGCTGAAAAAAGTGAATGGAATCTATAAGACACATAACGCTGCTGACAACTGCCAACACAAAAGAAAGTGTCATAAAAATTACTGTTAACATACCGATATTCCTTTCAGTTAAATATCAATTTTCATAAATGATGCAAGCACACGCAGGTACTGACCCTGCCTTTCAATGAAAGAGTAATGTCCTGCACCCTCAAAGATAACAAGACCTGCTTCGGGCATAAGTTTTTCCATAATCTTTGCATCGGAAAGAGGTGTTGCCGTATCGGCACTGCCCCAGATAAGAAGTACGGGCCAGGTAAGATTCGGCATAAGGTGGGTTAAATCTTCATTGACCACCTTAACAAGAGTCTGACGCATAACGGGAGTTGCGGAGTTATAATCGGCAGAGCCGTTCTTTTTTCTTAAATTTTCAAGAGCATCGGGAAAAAGTTTCATAACAATGCCGAGAGAAAAAATCCACCTTGTCATTTTATAAATTCTCAGTTTGATTTTTTGTTTAAGACTCTTTTTAGGTTTGACGCCTGCGGCATCAACGAGAATTGTTTTAACGATTTTAAAGGGCAGTTCTCTCGAAGCAAGTTTTATTATAACTCTGCCGCCGAAAGAGTGACCGAGGAGAGTGATTTTATCAAAGTCATAATCTTTGAGGAACTCGAGAACAAAATCCACGTAATCATCAACGCACCAGGGCTCTTCGGGCTCTTCACTTTCGCCGAAACCCGGCATATCCATAGCAACGACTTTATAACCCTTTTCAAGCAAAGAAACCGTTGCTTCAAAAAGTTTGATGTTTGCACCCCAACCGTGAAGCAAAAGCACAAGATCGCCCTGACCTTTTTCTGTGTAATTTATATTCAGACCTTTAACGGTTTTATTCAATCTCTATCCTTCCTTTCATAAGTTGGCGGGGATATGCCTCATATATCCGCTTTCACGCACCTTGACATACTAATTTATTATATCACATAAAAACGGGAATTTCTATAGCATTGACATATTTATTGAAAATTTATAAAAAAATAATAAGTTCTGTGGAAAGCGGCAAAACTTTGTGGTAGAATAGTATAAAAGAATTATGTTGAAAGGCAGATTATTATGACGGATATCATCATCATCGGCGGCGGTCCCGCAGGTCTTACCGCTTCAATATATGCCGCAAGAGGCGGTAAAAGCGTTCTGCTTTTTGAAAAAGAAAGTTTCGGCGGACAGATAAGCAAAAGCCACAAGGTTGAAAACTACCCTGCCCTCATGCAGATAAGCGGTACGGAATTTTCTGAAAGTCTGAGAAGTCAGGCGGAGTCTTTCGGTGTGGAATTTAAAAAGTTGAAGGTGACAAAAGCAGAAGAAAAAGACGGCTGTTTTTCCGTCACCGCAGACAAGGAGTATACTTGCAGGGCTTTGATTTTTGCCCTTGGCACCGAGCCTAAAAAGTCGGGTCTTGAAAATGAAAGTCAGTTTGTCGGCAGAGGACTTTCCTACTGTGCCACCTGTGACGGCAACTTTTTCAGAAACAGAGACGTTATGGTCGTCGGCGGCGGAAACACGGCACTTCAGGATGCACTCTACCTTTCCGATATAAGCAAAAAAGTTTATCTTCTCCACCGACGTGACACCTTCAGAGGTGAAGAAAATCTTGTTATAAAACTGAAAGAAAAAGACAATGTGGAGTTTATTCTGAACAGCACCCTGCTTTGTGCCGAAGGCAAACCCATACTCAAAAAAGTTACGGTGGAAAACAGGGAAACAAAAGAAAAAAGAGAAGTTGAAATAAGCGGACTTTTCCTTGCAATCGGACAAACTCCCCTTACGGCAGACTTCTCGGATATTCTCCCCCTTGACGAATCGGGTTATATTATTTGCGGTGAAAACTGCACCGTTAAAGACGGCATTTATGTCTGCGGGGACTGCAGGCAGAAAGAAATCCGCCAACTGACAACTGCGGCGGCAGACGGAAGTGTTGCGGCAACAAAAGCCGTGGAGTTTGTTTAAATGAATAATGAATAACAAAACTTGATTTTGCTTGCTTTATTTAAAACTCATCACTTCAAGCATCATCTGTGCACCAAGACAAAAGCCCTTTGTGAAACTGTCTTTTTCATTATCTGCGTTAAGTCTGTATATGTCTTCTATTATTTGCTGAAAACAATTTCTATTCTCGCCGCTAAGTTTTTCATCAAAGGCGTCTATGCTCTCAAGCAGAACTTTTGCATGTTTTTTATACTTACTGTCTTTTTTGATATCTTTATCATAAGGTATTATGTTTCCGTAATAAAAATCTTCTAATGTTGTCATTGATTATTCTTCCGTCAACTATGTGTTTTTTAAATAATAACATGATAAATTTGCAAAGCGTGAATACAGCGATTATGAACGTGGCAAATTAGATATCCCGACGGAGATATTGATTAAGTTAGCCAACTTTTATAATGTGTCTGTCGATTATATTCTTGGCAGAACTGATAAGAAATAATTATACGCAATGGGGGCAAGTTCTCGCCTGCCCCCTGATTTCTTTTATTCGCCGTCAATTTTTTTGCGAATAATTTTTTCACTATTATTCCACTGTTTTTTCACTATTATTTCACTATTTTTCACTATCCTCAAAAACAAAAAGGCGGTAACGAACCTATCCGTTACCGTCCTTTTTATCGCAATTTTGCATTTACTTTCCCGTTGACCCGAAACCGCCTTCACCTCTTACGGTGTCGTCAAGTTCATCGGATAAAATATAATTTGCCGCAATATATGGCATAATTACCATCTGGGCTATTCTTTCGCCTGCCTCAACGGTTTGTGCCGTTTTTCCGTGATTGTGCAGAGCCGTCATAACCTCGCCTCTGTAATCGCTGTCAATAACGCCAACCTTGTTTGCAGGAGCAAGACCTCTTTTTGAAGCGAGTCCGCTTCTTGCGTGAACAAAACCTGCATAACCTACGGGGATTTCAAAAGCAAGACCTGTGGGAATGAATTTTGTTTCACCGGGCTCGATTGTTACTGCCTCGTCAATTGCGGCATAAAGGTCGGCACCTGCGGCAAATTCACTGCCGTAAGTGGGAACAACAGCATTTTCCCTGAGTTTTTTTATTCTGATATCACACTTCATTTGTGTCACCTTCCCAAAGTATAATTTTGTTTTCTTCCATTGATTTTTTTACATCGATTATTCTTTGATTTTCCGAGCCCTTGAATCTTAATTTAAGGTTTTTGAGTTCTTTAATAAACTTCCCGTCAACTAAAATGTCAATATTTTTAAGCATTTTTTCCGTAACGGCATAGTCACAAAGTCTGCCCGACAGCAAATCAGTTTCAAAGGTATAACCCGTATAACACCACACGTTTTTCTCGGGGTATACCTCTTTGATTTTTTGAAGAACATCTGCAAGTACCGCCTGATTTCTCGGCTCAAAGGGCTCACCGCCAAGAAGGGAAAATCCTTTGATGTAATCGGGTTCAAGAGCCTTAAGAATTTTCTGCATTTCCCTTTCGGTAAACTCCTCACCGTAAGAAAAGTCCCAGGCTTCTCTGTTGAAGCAGTCCTCACATCTGTGGGTGCAGCCGCTTACAAAAAGGGATACCCGTACCCCGGGACCGTTGGCAACGTCAAAGGGCTTTATTGCTGCGTAGTTCATTTATATTACCTCTTTGTATTACAGCGGATACGAATAAACGTATCCGCTGATGCTTTACAGGTGAAGAACTCTTGCTTTGATTTCCTTGGTCTTACCTACATTCCAGAAGTTTTCACCAAGATAACCGCAGGTTCTTCTTGTAACGTTCATCTTTCTCTGATCCTTGTTTTTGCAAGAGGGACACTCCCATTCGAGATCGTCGTTGATTTTGATTTCACCGTCAAAACCGCAGACGTGGCAGTAGTCACTCTTTGTGTTAAATTCGGCGTACTGTATGTTATCGTAAATGAATTTTACAAGTTCTTCAAGGGCTTCAAGGTTGTGACGCATATTGGGAATTTCGACATAGGAAATTGCACCGCCCGAAGAAATAACCTGGAACTGACTTTCAAAACGGAACTTCTCAAAAGCGTCAATATCCTCTCTTACGTCAACGTGGTATGAGTTTGTGTAGTAACCCTTATCCGTAACGTCTTTGATAGTACCGAAACGTTCCTTGTCCACACGGGCAAAGCGGTAGCAAAGAGATTCGGCAGGAGTACCGTAAAGACCGAAGCCGAGACCTGTTTCTTTCTTCCACTTTTCGCAGTGCTCACGAAGGCTTCTCATAACTTTAAGAGCAAAGTCCGTACCCTCGGGCTCGGTATGGCTCACACCTTTAACAAGTTTTGTTGCCTCGTAAAGACCGATGTAGCCAAGAGAAATTGTGGAGTAGCCGTTATGGAGATACTTTTCAATGGACTCTCTTTTGCCGAGTCTTGCAATTGCACCGTACTGCCAATGAACAGGGCTTGTATCGGAAATGACGTTGTGCAGTGCGTGGTGACGGCACATAAGAGCCTCATAGCAGAGTTCGAGTCTTTCTTCAAGGATTTCCCAGAATTTTGCTTCGTCGCCCTTTGCGAGAATACCAATCTGGGGAAGGTTGAGAGAAACAACGCCCTGGTTGAATCTGCCCTCGAATTTGTAGTTACCGTTTTCGTCTTTCCAGGGTGAGAGGAAAGAACGGCAACCCATAGGCGAGAAAACGTTACCCTCATAATTTTCACGCATTTTTTTAGCGGAAATATAGTCGGGATAAAGTCTTTTTGCCGAACATTTAACGGCGAGTTTTGTGATATAGTCGTACTTTCCGCCCTTTAAGCAGTTGTGCTCATCAAGAACATAAACGAGTTTCGGGAAAGCGGGAGTTACGTAAACACCCTTTTCATTTTTGATACCCTGATAACGCTGACGGAGAATTTCTTCAATAATCATTGCGTTTTCTTCAATGTACTCATCGTCCTTTTTAAGATTGAGGAAAATTGTAACAAAGGGTGACTGACCGTTAGTGGTCATAAGAGTGTTTATCTGATACTGAATGGTCTGTACACCTGAACGCAGTTCGTCACCGAGTCTGTCGGCAACGATTTTGTCAACCTGCTCTTTTGTAAATTCACCGCCGAACTTTTCAGTGATATTTTTAACGAATTTGTCTTTACTCTTTCGCAGATATTTGCCGAGGTGGCTTATATCAACGCTCTGTCCGCCGTACTGACTTGAAGCAACGGAAGCGATAATCTGTGTTGTAACATTACAAGCAACCTGAAAACTCTTGGGGCTTTCGATAAGTTTTGCGTTCATAACGGTGCCGTTATCAAGCATATCACCGATGTTGATAAGACAGCAGTTGAAAATAGGCTGAAGGAAATAGTCAGCATCATGGAAATGGATAGCGCCCTCCTCGTGTGCCTTGGAGATATGTTCGGGAAGAAGAAGTCTTTTGGTAAGGTCCTTTGAAACTTCACCTGCAATAAGGTCACGCTGGGTTGCAGCCATAACTGCGTCCTTATTGGAGTTTTCTTCCATAACGTCTTTATTTGAATTTTTGATAAGGCTCAAAATTGAATCGTCGGTGGTGTTTGCCTTTCTGACGAGGGCTCTGTTATAACGGTAGATAATATAAGCCTTTGCAAGAGCAAACTTATCAAGTTGCATCAGTTTATATTCAACCATATCCTGAATATCTTCAACAAGGATTCTCGTTCTTTTCTTTTCGCTGATATAATCGGCAATTGCCTCAATCTGATTGGCGGTGATTTTGTCTTCCTCATCAACGGCTTCGTTAGCCTTCTGAAGTGCAATGATGATTTTTGCACGGTCAAATTCTACGATTGTACCGTCACGCTTAATTACTGTCATTTGTTATTCTCCTTTCGCTTTTTATTAAGTTCAGGGTTATAACCCTATCTATATAATGTGTACATAATATACTGCCGAGATAATATAATACAAGATATATGGTGTCTTGTCAAGAAGCTGAACACAAAATATTGTTGTTATATACAATTTCGTTGTTTGTAACAAAAAATTATTGCAAATTATATTATTAGTTGACAAGGAGTGATTTAAAGGGGAAAAGCGAGAGGAACAACTCTGATTTTTGCAACGCACTGCTTCAGCCGAAAAATTCTACGATTTATCAACCGTGGTACGCTTATGCACCTCGGGTGACTTGCTTCGGCTCGGGAGGTTGCATTAGTGACCGTCGGTCGTCTGCTTTTATTTCTGCCGTGGTTGAAACATCTATGTTCTACTCGCTCATG
>CAYNIN010000003.1:0-55774 GCA_964397395.1 uncultured Faecalibacterium sp. | reverse complement strand
ATTGTTGCGATTTACTGCTTGCATAAAATCATCATCTGTCATTGTTTCACCGCCTTGTTGAAAGGTCCTTTCACTATAATAACAATCGAGAGTTAAGAAAGGTTACAAAAAATATTTTCATATTAAAGTTTATTATAAAAAACAGTGCAACCTTAAAATGAGGTTACACTGTAACTTAAAAGGGTGTGCCCGCTTGCAAAAAGCCTTTGATTTTTTAAAGTTTAATCTGTAAGGGCAAGGTTATCACTGTCGAAGAAGCAATTGCGCCTTCTTCAAAGCACACATAATAATCGAAAGTTTCGGGTGTGTAGTAGAACTCTTCGCCGTCGCAGGTGACAAAGCAAACCGTTGAAGCGGTGTTGCCGTCTTCCGCATAAATGCAACTGAGGGTGGCGGAAACTTTCTGCATAATTACCGAGCCTTGCAATTCATAAATATAAACATTTCCGTTGGCAAAGGCATCTTCACCCAAATCGTCATATATGTCGATAACAACTTCGTCAAAGAGAATATCTTCGGGTTTATGAATAACTTCGTAGTCAGTTACGGAAAGGTAAGTTTTACCGTCTTCGGATAAAGTTCCGCTTGAAATGTCGGAAAAAACCAGTGTAACATCCTGCGTTTCTGATTCGGTCGTTTCTGTTGTCGTTTCCGTTGTCGTTTCGGTGGTGGTTTCCGTTGTTGTTTCCGTTGTGCTTTCGGTTGTTGTTTCCGTCGTCGTTTCGGTGGTGGTTTCCGTTGTCGTTTCCGTTGTGCTTTCAGTGGTTGTTTCCGTTGTGGTCGTGGTCACGGTAACCGTCGGTGCTGCGGAGGAGGAAACGGTAGGCGCAACGGTCGTTGTCACTGTAAGGTCTGTTGTTGTGGGGTCGTCATCGCCCGACAGACTTACAAATAATACGCCGATAATAAGAGCAATTGCAAGAAGGACAATCATTGCGGTAAAATAAATCTTTTTACTGTCGGGTTTGTCTTGTTCCTCAGGGTCATCGGCAAAGGCGTTTTTGAAATCCTCTTTGTCTTTCTGTGTAACGGCACCTGCTTCTTCTTTGGATAAGTCAAAGGAGTCAAAATAGACGTCCTGAGCACCGATTCCCGCATTGCCTTGAGAAGCATTGACGGAAGTTTTTTTCAGAATTTCCGGCTCTTGACCGCTTACTGAAAGGGGTGTCAAAATACGGGTCAGTTCCTGATATGACTGCGTTTCATAATATCTGTCAAGTTCTGCACTCATTAAAAGAGGCGAGAAAAATCTGTCTGTCTGATTGTAGGCGATTGCCTTTGTTATAATCCAAGCAAGGTGTTCGTCTGCGTTGGCGGGGGCAGGAACGTTTTCTCCCTGCATACGTCTTACACGGGCAATGTCAATTTCTTCGGGGGTAACGGAATGGGGGTAAGGCGGATAGAAGGGGAAACGGTTGTTGTTGAGAAGTTTATAGAGAATTACGCCAAGAGCATAGGTGTCGCATTGAGAAGTGTCGGGGTCGGAACTCATTGCTTCAACGGGCAGATAATTAAGGCTTTCGCCGTAGACGTTAGTTCTCTTTTCAGAAAAACCGAAGTCACCTAATTTGAAATTGCCCTTTGCATCAACATATATGTTCTCGGGGGTAACATCGCTGTGGGTAATGCCCGTTTCTCTGAAAGCATCAATGGCACCTGCAATATCCGAACCTAATTTAACTGCAAGTTCCTTTGTTACGGGAGTTTTTTTGATGTACTCGTTAAAGGGTGTCAGCAGTTCTGTCAGTATAACAAGATAAAAGCAGGAACTTTCCTTCACCACCTGATAATTGTCGTAACGGACAACGTTTTCGTTAAGACGCAAGGTGAGCATTTTGGATATGTTTTCTTTCGCCGTCTTTTCTGCAAATTCAAGATATTCGTCAACGGTTTTGTAATTGCCCGACTCAATAATACGGCTGAGTTCCTGATTGTCACGGGGGAATTTCACCGTTTTTAAGCCGAGATACTGCTTCTCACCGTTTCTGACTTTGAATACACGGAAAAAGTTTGAGGCTTTGCCCTGAGCGATCTTTTCGTCAACATACCAGGAGCCGAACAGAGGTTCGAGTTTTTTGAGTTTATCAACTGTCATATTATCAAATCCTTTAAATCAGAATCTTATTATATAATACCATTGTAAACCTCTTTAGTCAAGATAAAAGCCTTCTTAAACCTTAAACCGACCACCGCAGTTCAAAATTCACAGGTTATTTTTACAATTATTCTTGAAATCCTCTTATTTGTATGTTAAGATAAAAGATAAGTAAGTAGGTTTAGTGCTCTACTGAATATGAAGATACAGGAGTGAAAATTATGAAATGCAGTTATTGCGGAAACGAACTTGAAAATTCAGCCGAGTTTTGCCCACAGTGCGGAATGATTCTGGGTATTGATAATTCAAAAGAAGGCAAAGAAAAAGACAGTCAGGAAGAAGTTTTCAGAGTGCCGGAATATATCCCCAATGTCTTTACACCCGTAGAGCAGGAAACTGAAGAAGAGGAAACTGCACAACAACTTGAAGCTGACCCTGAGGAAGAAATTGTTCCCGTTACAGAGAATATTCCCGAATATGTTTCAAGTGTGCCCGAGGGTGAACCTTTAGAACTTCCCGAAGAAAACGAGGAAGAAATTGCAGAAGAAGCGGAAAAAGTTTACGAAGAAGAAACAGAGGAAACTTCAGAAGAAACTGACGAAGCCGAGGAAGCAGAAGAAGCAGAAGAAGCTGACGAAGCAGAAGAAACTGACGAAGCAGAAGAAGCAGAAACTGAATCTGCCGAAGAAGTTGCAGTTCAAACGCAAGCAGAGCCCGAAGAAACGCAAGAAGACGAAGAAACATCTGCCGCCCCCGAACAGAGCGAAACACTGCAGGTGGAAGAAGTCGATGAACCCGTTTATGAGGACTTCAAGGAAGAAACTAATAAGGAAGACGGCGTTCTTCTTGGCATAACTGTTCCCGATGAGGATATTACCTATCCCGAATATGAGGATTATAATGCGAAGAATAAGGAAGAAAGCATTACTCCCGAAGAAGAACAGTATGAGGACATAACAGACTATGTTCCCGAGAAAAAGAAAAAGAGTGCAAAAGGATTTACGGTAGTGCTTCTTATTGCAATTATCTGCGTCGTTGTCGGCGGACTTTATATGACGGATAATCTTCCCGTTATCAGCAATACTCCGACTACGGAAACCACCCAGGCTGATACAACTGAAACTTCAGAAGAAGATACGACAGAGGAAGATACGACAGAGGAAGATACGACAGAAGAAGACACCACCGAAGAAGATACAACCGAAGAAGATACAACGGAAGAAGATACAACGGAAGAACTGACAGAAGAAACCACAACGGTTCCCTCAACAGCACAGACAACTACCGAAACAACAACTTCCGCCACAACCACAACAAGACCTCAGACTACCACCGCATCGCAGACCACAACTGCCGCCGCAACAACAAAACCCCAGACAACAACATCTGCAACAACAGAACGTTACGGCATTAACGATGTTGAAGTAAAGAAACCTTCGAGTTTCTATTCAAAGTCAAAAACTCTTTACTGCACCGCCGAAGGTGTTATTCTCAGAAGCGGCCCCGCAACTTCTTATGACAGAGTGCTTTATCTTTCAAAGGGTGCCGACTTAACGGTGCTTGCCGATGAAGATGGCTTCTATTATGTAAAGAGTAACCGTTACGGTGTTTACGGTTGGGTGAGCGCTTCCTATGTTTCATCTTCAAGAAGCGAAACAGAGGAAACCAAGGTATATTCAGGTACTGTTAAACCTGATAAGTATTATGAAAATGCAGAAGTTAAATATGCAACCGACGGACTTAATATGAGAAAGGGTCCCGGTACGGATTACAGTGTAATTACGGTTATTATCAAGAATTATCCCCTTAAGGTTATCGGTTACAGCAGTGAAAACTCAGGTTGGGTTTATGTAACAGATACAACCTACGGTATATCGGGTTGGGTTAACTCCGCATACCTGAAGTAATAAAACTTGAGTCAGGAGAAAATATTATGATGACACTTACTACACGTTGGGCGGCTCAGGCTATGAGCGACTGTCCTCTGAATGAATATCCCAGACCCCAGATGGTGAGAGATAACTGGACAAATCTCAACGGATATTTTGATTTTGCAATTACCGATAAGGATACGCAGTGGTGCGAGGAGTACAGCGAGAAAATCCGTGTGCCCTTTGCCGTGGAAAGTTGTCTTTCGGGTATTTGCAAAAGAGTCAGTGCAGATAATCTTCTGTGGTACAGAAAGAACATAACGGTTGACGGCTCTTTCAAAGGTAAGAGAACACTTCTTCATTTTGAAGCAGTTGATTGGCAGAGTTATATTTACATCAATAAAAATTTAGTTTTTGAACATACAGGCGGATACTGTCCTTTCACCGTCGATATTACCGATTATCTTTGTGAGGGCGAAAACGAACTTGTTGTCAAGGTTTATGACCCCACCGACGAAGGTTGGCAGAACAGAGGCAAGCAGGCAAGTGAATCTCACGGCTTCTGGTACACCTCAACTTCGGGTATATGGCAGAGTGTTTGGTATGAGAATGTTAACGAGAACTATATCAAAGGCTATAAACTCACTCCCGACATTGATGCGTCAGTACTTAAAATCAAAACCGATGTAGCGGGAAAAGGAAACCTTGAAATTAAGGTTTATGACGGCGAAAACCTCGTTTCAGAGGGGAAAATCTCCGCTGACGGTGAAATCAAAGTTCCGGATTGCAAACTCTGGAGCCCCGAAAACCCCTTCCTTTATGACTTCGTTCTTGAACTTAAAGAAGGAGATGAAGTTCTCGACTGTGTAAAAGGCTATTTCGGTATGAGAAAGTTCAGCATCGGTCAGCACGAAGGCTATGCAAGACTTTTCCTTAATAACGAGCCTTATTTCCAGAAAGGCCTTCTTGACCAGGGTTATTGGAGTGACGGCGGTATGACTCCGCCCACAGAAGAAGCAATGGTTTACGATATTCAGAAGATGAAAGACCTTGGCTTTAATATGCTTCGCAAGCATATCAAGGTTGAATCTGCCCGTTGGTACTATAACTGTGACAAAATCGGTATGATTGTTTGGCAGGATATGGTATCGGGCGGTAAGGCGCTTAACGTTTTCCACGCAGGTGTACTTCCCAATATTCACGGCGTACTCAATCCTCTTGTTTACCTTACGAAAAAGGATAACACCTACAAGACTTTTAACAGAGATAAAATTGAGTGGAGAACTCAGTTTGAAGAAGAACTCTTTGAAATGATTGACACTCTTTATAACTATCCTTCAATTGCTTGTTGGGTACCTTTCAATGAGGGTTGGGGACAGTTTGATGCAAAGAGAATAGGCGACGCCATCAAGGCTTACGATCCCTCAAGATTCGTTGACCACGCAAGCGGTTGGTATGACCAGAAGGGTTGCGATTTCAGAAGTATCCACAAATACATTCTTCCTTTCATCACTCCCAAATATGACGGCAGACCTATCGTTTTAAGTGAATACGGCGGTTACAGTCAGAAACTTGCAGGTCACGTCTGGAATTGGGAAAAGAGTTTCGGATATCAGATGTATCAGACAAAGGAAAGTCTTACAAAGGCTTACAGAAAACTTCACGAAAACCAGATTATACCTGCCTTGAAAAAAGGTCTTTCTGCAACGGTTTATACTCAGGTTTCCGACGTTGAATTTGAAGTTAACGGTATGCTTACCTATGACCGTGAATTTGTAAAACTTGACGAAGATACAGTCAGAGAACTTAACGCTAAACTGACATTTTAAGTAAGAATCAGCACAACTGAAAGAGTGGCTACCCTATACTTTTATGATATCGGGTAGCCTGCTTTATTTAATGGTGACTTCCGTCATTTTAAAAATAAACAGACAGAAGGTGAAGAAATGGCAGAGAAAGGCTATACGAAGCAGAAACTCCTTTATATCAAGGATTACCTTGAAAAATACAGTGACGAAGAAAATCCCGTTACTGTTGACGAACTTATGCAGATGCTCGAAGCAAAAGGTATTGACTGCGAAAGAAAATCCGTTTACAGTGATGTCAAAACCTTGAAAGAATACGGTGTTGACGTGGTTTCAGTAAGAAATCCCTATCCCGGATACTGCATTTTATCAAGGGATTTTGAAGTGCCCGAAGTGCGTCTTCTCATTGATGCCGTTCAGGCGGCAGACTTTATCACACCAAAGAAAACGAAGGAACTTATCTCTAAAATCGGCACTCTTTGCTCCTGCCATCAGGAACAGGAACTGAAAAAGCAGGTATGCATCGAAAACAGAGTCAAGTGCAGTAATGAGGAAATTTACTATAACATTGATGTGGTAAGCCGTGCAATTCAGAAAAAGAAGAAGATAAAATTTATCTATGTGAAAAGAAAAATCAGTGATATTGTGGGTGAAATCGTACCTGAAGAAAAGGAGTTCTGTGTCAGTCCCTATGCACTTATATGGAATAATGACCGCTACTACCTTGTTTCCAACAAAGAAAATTATGACAACCTTATGCACACCCGAATCGACAGAATGAAGAAGGTTGAAATTATTGACGAGCCAACGAGAGATTTCAGGGAAGTGTCACCTTATAAGAACTTCTTTGACTCCGCCGATTATTCAGCGAAAATATTCAATATGTTCAGCGGTGATACCCAGCGTCTTGTTATGTCCTGCGAAAACTCTATTCTTGAGGAGATAGTTGACCGCTTCGGTGCAACTGCCCGTATAAGACCCGACAGTGTTGATGGCAGATTTATTCTTTCCGCTCAATGCGTTATAAGTGAGGGTCTTGCTTCCTGGATAATGCAGTTCGGCTCAAAGGCAGAGGTAATTGAACCCGAAATTCTCAAAAACGAGGTCTATCAGAGAGCAAAATCAATTTTCGCCCTTTATGAAACAGAAACAGACCGAAGCGTTATTTATACCGAAGAATTATTATGATTATTAGGGAGAATAGTTTATGAAAAGAGAAAGACTTTTTGACTCTCTGTCAAGCCTTGTCATAGTTGTTGTTACCTGGTTTCTGACAGATTATCTTATGACAAACTTTTTTGCCGACAAAGGCAATATGTTTGATATGGTGCTTTACCTTCTTATTTGCTTTGTACTTTTCGGCATTAAGGTGGCAATTAAAAATCTGATAAATAAAAAAGGACATTCAGGCAGACGTTGAAAAAGGTCTGCCTGTCAATTTTAAATTCTATTGCCTATTATTATCTGCAATTATCGGATTAAAAAATAAGCGGCAAAAATAACGGGTAAAAAAATAAAAAAACTTTTGAAAAACTCTTGACTTTAATATTTTAAAGTGCTATACTTCTGAAGTGTAAAGGGTTAACCCCTTAAAAGCAAAAGAAAAAGGAGTCTTACGGAGATTTACAAATGAAAAGAGAAAGACTTTTTGATTCTTTATCAAGTTTGATTATTGTTGCGGCAACCTGGTTTATAACAGATTGGCTTATGTCAACCTTTTTTGCCGATAAGGGCAATATGTTCGATATGGTGCTTTACCTGCTTATCTGCTTTATCCTTTTCGGTATCAAGACCGCTGTCAGAAGAGTGGTTTTCAGAAAGTAAAGAAATATAAGTAAGATTTACATTTGTTTAACAAAACTCAAACAAGTTGACGGCAATTAACATTGAATTTACTTTATAGAACTGATAAAATAAATTTGACTCGGAAATGCATATACCTTCAGGCGTTTCTTTTTTTGGAGGAAAAAATATGAAAATGTTTAAAAAGACAATCAGTTTAATCCTGGCTCTTATTTTGGTTCTTTCCTGCGGTACTGCAATTGCTTTTGCTGCGGATGAAGATAATTTGCCTTTGGTTTACGTAACGGGTTTTGCTTCTGCTAACATTTATTATGAGAACGACCCGGAAAAGAAACCTCTTTTCTTCCCGTTTGATACAGACAGATTATTAGGCAACCTTAATAATATGGGTACATATCTTGAAGACGCGATTAAAAATGTTAACGGCTCGCTTGTCAGTGACTGCGTTTATGATTTTCTGTGGGATAGTTTTGGCATGCTCAGAATGACTCCCGAAGGCACTTCAATTGAAGGCGTTGCAGTTGAACCCACCACTCTTACTTATGAAGACGGAAGATATGTGTTCTATTATGACAGCCGCAAGGACCCTGTTATACTTGCTGCTGAGCTTGATGATTATATAGAACTTGTAAAGGAAGCAACGGGAAGCGATAGAATTGAACTTGTGGGTTCCAGCTACGGTGTTAATGTTGTTATAGCTTACCTGAGCGTTTATCAGGACAGCCTTGAGGATATTGATTCAGTTCTTCTTTGCGTACCTTCAACAGGTGGTATCAGTGCTTTCGGTGAGCTTATGAGCGGTGAATTTAATGTTGATATCGATACACTTACAAGCTTCTTAAGAAATATGACGGTTTCCGCCGAGGTTGATTGGTATCTCAAGGTGCTTAATCAGACCGGCGTTCTTGACCTTTTTGTAAAGGCATTGGCTGTACCTGCTTTGCGTGATACCATTTATGAGGCAGTTCTGCAGTTCGGTAAGGATTGCATTTCAACAATTCCTGCAATATGGGTTACCGTGACAGACGAGTATTTTGAGAAGGCTCTCAGCACTCTTTTCGGTGAAGATTATGCTTCTCCCGACCACGAATATGCAAAAACAATTGCCGATGCTATATATTATCACGAGAATATTATGATGAAGCATGAAGATATTCTCCTTCAAACAACTGAAAACTATGAGGATCTTCACCTTGCAGTTATATGTAAGTACGGTTCACCTGCAATTCCTCTCAGCAAATACAGCAACCTTATGGAAGACGGACTTGCTTCGCTTTACATATCTTCCTTCGGTGCAACCTGCTCAAATTACGGCGAAACCTTAGGCGATGATTATAAGCAGACCCTCTATACCGAATATAACTTCCTTTCAGTTGATGGTGTGGTTGATGCTTCAACCTGTCTTTTCCCCTTTACAACCTGGTATTTAAAAGGTCTCGGTCACAGCCAGAAAAACACAGATTACTGGAATATGCTTGATACAATTGTGCATAACGACCTTGACGTTTTTGCAGATGAAAACTATCCTCAGTTTATGATGGTTTCCCCTGAAGACGAAGATAAACTTGTTCCTCTTTCGGCGGAAGATAAAGTTAAACTTACACACTTTGAAAGATTTGTAAATAAATTTATTGATGTTGTTGTTTCAATCTATAATAAGGTTGTTTCGCTGTTTGAAAAAATCGGCAACTCATTCAAATAATCCTGACGGCAGGGGACTAAAGGGTTCCCTGCTTTTTCTTTAGAAAAAAGTTTGAAAAACTTATAAAAAACACTTGACTTTAATATTTTAAAGTGGTATACTTCTGAAGTGTAAAGGGGTAACCCCTTAAAAGCCAAATAAAAAGGAGTCTTAATCATGAAAAAACTTTTAGCAGTTCTTCTTGCAGCTCTTATGCTCTTCACTCTTGCAGCATGCGGCGGCTCATCAGAAGACGAAACCACAACAACAGCAGCAGGCACATCAGACGATGTTGTTTATAATGTCGGTATCTGCCAACTTGTTCAGCACGACGCTCTTGACGCAGCTACACAGGGCTTCAAAGATGCTCTTGTTGAGAAACTCGGCGAAGATAAAGTTAAGTTCGACGAACAGAACGCATCAGGCGATCCTGCAACATGTTCAACAATCGTAAATACTTTCGTTTCAAACGAAGTTGATCTTATTATGGCTAACGCAACTGCCGCTCTCCAGAGTGCTGCTGCAGCAACAACAACGATCCCCGTTCTCGGCACATCAATCACAGAATACGGTGTTGCTCTTGAACTTGATGATTTCAACGGCACAGTAGGCGGTAACGTTTCCGGTACATCAGACCTTGCTCCTCTCACTCAGCAGGCAGATATGATTACAGAACTTGTTCCCGATGCAAAGAATGTCGGTATTCTCTATTGCTCAACAGAAGCTAACTCAGTTTACCAGGTAAACGTTGTTAAGGCTTGTCTTGAAGAAAAGGGTCTCACCGTTACAGAATATCCCTTCTCAGACTCAAACGACCTTGCATCAGTTACAACTGCTGCTTGTGAAACAAGCGACGTTATCTATGTTCCCACAGATAACACTGCTGCTTCTGCAACAGGCACAATCGACGGTATCTGCCGTCCCGCAGGCGTTCCCATCATCGCAGGTGAAGAAGGTATCTGTTCAGGTTGCGGTATCGCTACTCTTTCAATCAGCTATTACAACCTTGGTTACAAGACCGGTGAAATGGCAGCTCAGATTCTTACAGGCGAAGCTGATATTTCAACAATGCCCGTTCAGTATGACGAAGACGTTGTTAAGAAGTACAATGCAGAAATCTGCGAAGAACTCGGCATCACAGTTCCCGAAGATTACGTAGCAATCGTTACAGAATAATATTTAAAAGAAGTATATTCATCGGATCGTTGCAGTGTTTATACACTGCAACGAGTCTTGATGTTAAGGAGTTTTTATGACAGTTCTAACAAGCATTCTAAACAGTTTGCCGGGAGCCGTTGCCCAGGGTCTTGTGTGGGGTATTATGGCTATCGGTCTTTATATTTCATATAAAATTCTCAACATCTCCGACCTTACCGTCGACGGCTCTATTTGTACCGGCGGCGCAGTTTGCGTTATGATGATGATAAATGGATATAATTTTGCAACGGCAATGCTCGTTGCAGTTATTGCAGGTATGATTTGCGGTCTTGTGACAGGTCTTTTCCACACAGTTCTCGGTATTCCGCCTATTCTTGCAGGTATACTCACTCAACTTGCTCTTTATTCCGTTAACCTTAAAATAATGGAGGATAAGGCTAATCAGGCACTTAATGCAAGTAAATACAACCTGCTCATTTCAATCAGAAACGTTAAAAGCACAAACCTTTCTGAAAACGCAATCTTTATTGCCGCAGTTGCAGTTATACTTCTCGTTGCCGTTCTTTACTGGTTCTTCGGTACGTCTTTCGGTTGCTCACTCCGTGCAACAGGCTCAAACCTCAATATGAGTCGTGCCCAGGGTATCAATACAAAGTTCACAACGGTTATCGGTCTTATGATTTCCAACGGCATTGTTGCTCTTTCGGGTGCCTTCCTTGCTCAATATCAGGGTTATGCCGACGTAAGTATGGGTCGAGGTGCTATCGTTATCGGTCTTGCGGCAATTATTATCGGTACATCCGTTTTCGGTAAAATCAGTTCAAATTTTGCTTTTACTCTCTTTATCGTTGCTGTGGGCGGCATAATTTACTACATAGTTTATCAGGTTATTATTTGTCTGGGTCTTGATGCAAACCTGCTCAAACTCCTCTCGGCTCTTGTTGTTGCGGTGTTCCTCGGCACACCTTATGTCAAGAGAGAGTATTTCTCAAAGGCAAAGAAAAAGGAGGCTGTAAAAAATGCTTGAACTTAAAAACATTTATAAAGCCTTCAATGCAGGTACTGTAAACGAAAAAGTTGCTCTTAACGGATTGAGTCTTACTCTTAACGAAGGCGATTTTGTTACGGTTATCGGCGGTAACGGTGCAGGTAAAAGCACAATGCTCAACGCAATTGCAGGTGCATGGAAAATCGACGAAGGCTCAATTGTAATTGACGGTGTTGACATCACTCACATGCCTGAACATAAAAGAGCAAAATATCTGGGCAGAGTTTTCCAGGATCCTATGTTCGGTACTGCACCCGATATGGAAATTCAGGAAAATATGGCTCTTGCTTACAGACGTGGCAAAAAAAGAGGTCTTTCCTGGGGTATTACCAAAAAGGAAAAGGAATTTTTCAAACAGGAACTCAAGAAACTTGAACTTGGTCTTGAAGACAGAATGTCAAGCAAGGTAGGTCTTCTTTCCGGCGGTCAAAGACAGGCTCTTACGCTTCTTATGTCATCAATGCAGAAACCGAAACTCCTTCTTCTTGACGAACATACGGCTGCTCTTGACCCCAAAACTGCCGCAAAAGTTCTTGAACTCAGCGACAAAATCGTAAGCGAAAACAAACTCACCGCCATGATGGTTACTCACAATATGAACGATGCCATCAAGCACGGTAACCGTCTTATTATGATGCATAACGGCAGAGTTATCTACGATGTCAGCGGTGAAGAAAAACAGAAACTTACCATTGATGAACTCGTGCAGAAGTTTTCACAGTCAAGCGGTACGGAATTTGCCAACGACAGAGCACTCCTTTCAAAATAAAATATTTAAAATTTTCGGGATTCACCTTTATGTGAGTCCCGATTTTGTTGTTATAAGGCATAAATAATAAAAATACGGTAAAAAATATATATTACAAGTACCTAAGGAAAGTGTGACTTATAATGAAAAATCTGAAAGAACTTTACATGGAAAGTTGCTCTAAATACAAAGACAATACCGCTTTTCACTTTTTTACACAAGAGGGTGAAACTGCAACTGTCAGTTATGAAAAATTCAAGACGGATATTGATACACTTGGTACGGCGCTTCTGGCGGATATGGGGCTTAAAGGCGAGAAGATAGCCCTTATGGGTGAAAACTCTTACAGGTGGTGCGTCAGTTATTTTGCGGTGGCTTCGGGAGTAGGTGTCGTGGTGCCTCTTGATAAGGAAACACCTGCCGAAGAACTGAAAAATATTCTTTCTTTTGCGGATATAAAAGTTGTTATAGGCGACAAAGGTGCAGTTAAAAAAATCAAAGAAAACAGATATATGTTTGACGAAGACCTTGTTATTATTTCAATGAATGATGAGGAAGACACAATATCTTTCTCTTATCTGCTTAATGCGGGAGAGGCTTTTGTGTCGGGCGGAAACAAAGAATTTACCGATGCGCAGATTGACGAAGATATCCTTGCGGTTCTTCTTTTTACCTCAGGCACAACGGGTATGGCAAAGGGAGTTATGCTTTCTCACAGAAACTTATGCTCTGACCTTATCAATGTAAAAAGGTACGTTAAAATTGAGGAAACCGATGTAAGCCTTTCGGTTTTACCGCTTCACCACACCTATGAGGCAATTGCTTTCCTTATGATAATTTACAGCGGCGCTGCTGTCAGTTTTGCCCGTTCCGTAAGACATTTAAAGGAAGATTTCCGCATTTTCAGACCGACGGTTTTTGTTACCGTACCTCTTATGCTTGAGAAACTTCACAGAAAAATCATTGACGATATTGAACGTCAGGGCAAACGCAAAAAAATGCAGATGCTTTCCGTTGTGTCCTCTGCCGTAAGTGAAGAAAAGAAGCGGAAAGTTTTTGCAGCCATTCACGAACTTTTCGGCGGCAGACTCAAAAAAATAGTTGTGGGTGCGGCGGCTCTTCACAGTGAAGTTGCCTCGGACTTTGCTCTTTTCGGAATACCCGTTATAATCGGTTACGGCCTTACGGAGTGTTCACCGATTGTTATCTGCAACAGCCTTGATGACTGCACCACGGATACCATTGGCAAACCCCTGAAACAAGTCGAGGCAAAAATCGCTGACCCCGACGAAAAGGGTATCGGTGAAATCTGCGTCAAGGGTCCGATGGTAATGTTGGGATATTACAACAATGAAGAAGAAACGGCAAAGGTGCTCGTTGACGGCTTTCTTCATACGGGGGATTTGGGATACAAAGATAAAAACGGCAACTATCACATAACGGGCAGAAAGAAGAATGTCATCGTTACAAGAAACGGTAAAAACGTCTATCCCGAAGAACTTGAGTATTATCTTTCAAAGCATGCGGTTATTGCCGACAGTATGGTTTATGCCCACTCTGACGGTATCGTTACGGCACAGATAATTGCTGACGAAAAAGAAATCAAAAAGAAATTGGGGAAAGAAAACCTTGATAAAAGTGACATTGATAAAGCCGTTACCGAAGCGGTGAGAAGCACCAACAGAAAGGTGCCGTCATATAAGAATATTAAAAATGTGATTATCAGGAACAAGGATTTTATACGCACCTCGACCCATAAAATTAAAAGGGGAGAGCAGGAAAATATACAGAACTAAAAGACAGAACAAGAAAATCACCCGAAAAAGAGTTTTGAAATCTTCTTCGGGTGATGTCTTTTATTTTTTTACCGTTTAAAAATTCTTCTGAAGAAATTCAGAATTTTTCTCAGGAAATTGCGAAGTCTTTTTGATTTGATTTTCTTGCCGATTTTTGAAAAGAAAGAAGGTGCAGGACTGTATTTTGCAATAACGTCTTTATCGGTGCTGATGCTTCTCATATTTGAACCGTATTTGAATTCGGGGTCACTGTACCAACCGTCAAAAACCATTCCGTCAATTTCTCTGTGGGTAACATCATCACTTGAGTCACCGAGTTTGACCGTCTGAACTTCCGTTTCGTCACCGTAGTGCTTTGTTACGGTAAATTCTTCTCGCAGAACATAATTTTCAATGCCTTCAATGTGGACTGCTTCAGTTTCCTTACCTTCAAGGCGGTTTGCCACCGCATTTATGGCGGAAAGAATGTAATCTCCCGTTTGTTTGCGGAACTTTTCTCTCAAAGCACCCACTTCAAGATAGTTAATACGCTTTCCGTCGGGAACTTTGTTATTTTCAACCCAGCGGTCCTGAAGACCGAAAACTCTTAACAGCCACTGTACTTTTGTGCCAAGACGGTTGCCTGCATAAAACTGTTTGCCGAAGATGATTGAAAAGCAGCAGCAGTGAAAAGAGTTGGTGAAAACATATTCGGCATTTTTGATGTAGCCCAGCCACTCCTCAACGCTTGCACCGTAAACTACCTCGTGAGTAGTACCCTCGGGGAAGTTTTCGTTTTCTTTGAAGTCACTCATTTCAATAACTTTAAGTCCACGCTTTTCTGCAAACCTTACGGCACTTTTAAGAATATTTTTTGAGTTCTTTATAACGTTATAAACGAAAACATATTTTTCGTCAGTACCCTCGGGCTTTACGGTGATGTTTTCATAAAAACTTTCATCGTGAAGGAAAACGGGGTCAAGGGTAATAGAAGCATCTCTGCCGAATTCTTTTGTGTAAAGGTCGTAAAGGTATTTTTCACGGGTGGAAACAAAGTCAATACCCTTTGTCCACTCCCGAATTTGTCTGATTTTTTCTTCATCATACTCTTTTCCGCCGTAAGACACGGAAAGAGCAATTTTGCCTTTGCCTTCCATACATTTACTGCGAAGGAAAAATGCAGGGTCAAAGCCCATGCCGTTATCTCTGTATTTCCAGAGGACGTCAGTAACCGCCATATAAATATCGCAACCCGGGTCGAGTTTTTCAAGGTCTTTGGTGGTGTATCGGCGGTCGGTTTTGCGAAGATGCTTTTCAACGAAGGCTTGTGTCAGGTCGTATCTTCTTTCACGCTCGTCATAAAGGAGTTTCCATTTATCAAGTTGCTGTTTCTGCTTTTCTTCATCTTTGCCAGGATGGGCAAGATAATAGTCATAGGGGTGACGCACGTCATATCCGGGGTTACAGTGCTGGGGGAAATAGTCGATGATAACATTATCTATACCGTTATTGTCAAGGAATTTCTGAAAAGCATAACTATGCACTCTGCAGGCAGGGTTAAGGTCTGTTGTATAAATATTAAGAGATAAAATTCCAACTTTCATTTTTTTAATCTCCTTTAATTAAACGAAAATAGGTGCAGAAATTATCATTATAATTTTAACATCAGCAACCTTTTTTGTCAATCGTATAAAAAAGGCAATTTTCTGCGGTAATACATATATCAGCAGGGAAAAGAATATATATAAAAGGAAAAGAAACAAAGGAGATGTTTATATGGATTTTGAGATAAAAAAAACCGCCGTCAGTACAAGTGAATGTTTTTGTGAAAGCAAGTGTGAGCAGTCTGTGAGTCTTGATATAAGTCTGCCCGACTACTGCCGTGATGTAAAGAGGATACTTAAATGTATTACCGAGCCGGGAATTGCCAATATATCTCTTTCCGGTGAAACGGCAACTCTTTCAGGTGTTATTACGGTGCGTCTTGTTTATGTGGGTGAGGACGAAAACATCGACTGTTATGAGCACGTTTCACCTCTTTCAATGAGCGTACAGATCAAGGATATTCCAGAAAACACCATTTTTAAAGCAAGCGCCAAAACGGATTACATAAACTGCCGTGCTCTGACCCAGAGAAAAATCAGTTTAAACGGAAGCATCGGTGCAATTGTGCAGGTTTTCCGACAGGGTCAAAAAGAACTTCCCGAAAGTGTTGAGGGAGGCTTTATCGAAACCAAAAAGAAGAAAGTCAAGGTCACAAATCTGATTTGTCAGGGAGAGAAAACTTTTGATTTAAGCGAAACGGTGGTAATGGACTCCTCAAGACCCGACATTGCAAAGGTTATACGTCTTAACTGTTATCCCCGTGTGACTTCTGTACGTGCCGTTGCCGATAAACTTTTGGTCAAGGGCGAACTTTGTTGCAAGGTGCTTTATTGCACGGAAAAAGATAACAAACTTCAAAAAATTCAGCATACGATGCCCATAAGTCAGATTGTGGATTTGCCGGGTGCCGACGAAAAAGACGATATTTCTGTTTCTCTTTACTTAAGACAAAGCGTTGTGGCGGTGAAAAATGACTCCTCGGGCAAGGGCAGACTTCTTGAAATTGCCGCAAGGGTATCCGCCTTTGTGAAATGCAGTCAGGAAAAAGAGATAACTCTGATTGACGACTGTTATTCCACACAGTATGAGGTTAAGGGAGAATATAGCCTTACGGAGTTTGCCGAGCCGCTTTTATGTGAAGAGAGGAACTTAACGAGAGATAAAACCATTGATTTTGCTTCGGGCGGTATAAAAGAAATAATTGATATGTGGCATACCGATACGAAATGTTTCCTTTCTTCAGGCGAAGGCGAAATAAAAGGCAATTGCAGTTTTCTCCTTTGCGGTATTTATGCCGACAGCGAAGGGCTGTTGCGGTACAGCGAGAAAAACGTGGATTTTGACATACAGTTGCCTTTTGGTAAAGACTGCGGAAATTTGCGCTTTGACTGTCAGACGCAGATAACGGAACTTGATTTCTCTCTCCTTTCCGACGGTAAAGTCAAAATCAAGGGCGAGATAAGTCTGAAAGCCGAGGTCTGCGGTGTAAACTCCTTAAGGGTGCTGACAAACCTTGAAATTGATGAAAGTATGAAAAAGAAAGATGAGTCTTCGGCACTCACTCTGTACTATTCGGATAAAGGTGAAAGCCTTTGGGAAATTGCAAGGAAATATAACACAACGGTAGAACTTATAAAGCAGGAAAACTCTCTGACGGGCACCGAAACGTCAGAAAGCCGTATGTTGCTCATTCCCTGCGTATAACAAAAAAGACTGTTGCACCTGAAAAAAGGTGTAACAGTTTTTTGTAAAATATGCAACTGTCTTTAGGTGAAATAAAGGAACAAAAGGCAAACTGAAACCTGCAAAACAATTATTACGGGCAAACCTATCATAAATTTTTTGTGCCTTGTTTTGTGTCTTATCAGTTTCATCGCCGCATATTCAGCAATTGCACCGCCGAAAAGGGCAAGAGTCAGAAGTGTGCTTTCGGGGACACGTCTTTTGCCTTTTTTTGCGCAAATTTTGTCGTAGCAACTTGCAATAAACGTCAGAGTTGATATAATTATAAAATAGGCTGTTAAATAAGGGTAAAAATCAGCCATTGTTTTTTACCAGAAGCGTAAGGTCACTCTGTGTGAAAAATACGGTGGTGCCTGCATGTCTTTCTTTCATATAGTTTTCGCTGACAGAAAAAACGCTTGCACATTCGGGACAGACGGCAACGGAAATATTTCTGTCAACACCTTTTAAGAGGGCAATTTTATCGATGCCTACCGTTGAAAAAAGTCGCATTGAAACATTTTCGTTACATTCGGGGCAGAATACGTAATCGGTATTTCCCTCGTCGGCGGCATGAATTTTATTAAAGTTGCGAATAGCCATAAGAATTCTCCTTAATGTTTGTTATATATATTTTAGTTAGTTTTTTCTTTAATGTCAAGAGATAGAAGGGAAGTGACGAAAGTGAAAAGAATAATTCCGCTTTTGCTGTGCTTTATGTTTCTTTTTTCTGCCTGCGGAAAACAGAAACAAGGCGATAACCATTCTCTTACAGAAACGGAAAACAACATTCACACTCAGGAAGAAAGAAAGGAAACTTTTATCGCTTCCTGGCTCAGTTTTTACGAACTTTCCGTCACGAAGGAGAGAAACACCCGAGAAAAATATAAAGAATATATCCTGGAACTTTTTGAAAATATGGCAAGTGTGTGCGTGACGGATGTCTTTGTCCATGTCAGACCCTATGCAGATGCCCTTTACAAGTCTTCGTATTTTCCGACAAGTGTTTACGCTTCGGGCGAGCAGGGCAAGGAAGCGGATTTTGACATTTTAGAAGTTATAACGGAGTGCGGAAAGGAAAGAAATCTTAAAATACATGCCTGGATCAATCCTTACAGGGTGTCTTCACAGAAGGATATAACCAAACTCTGCAAAGACAATGCGGCACGAATCTGGTATGAAGAAGAAAACGGAAACACCGTTGTGGGCAACGAGGGTATTTACTTTAATCCTGCCTCTTTGCAGGTACAAAAACTCATTTTAGACGGTGTAAAAGAAATAATGGAAAACTATGATGTGGCAGGCATACATATTGACGATTATTTCTATTGTGAAGATATGGGTGACTTTGATAAGGAAAGTTATGAAAAATATCTTGACGGCGGCGGTGAACTTTCTCTTGTTTCTTTCAGACAGGAGAATGTGAACAGCCTTGTTTCCTCTTTGTATATTACGGTGAAAAGTTACGGTGAAGACAAACTCTTTTCCGTCAGCCCCTCGGCAGATATTGAAAAGTGTCTTGAAATTGACTGCGCCGACGTGAAACTCTGGTGTGAAACCGAGGGTTATTGCGATATTATAATTCCCCAGATTTACTATGGCTTTGAAAATGAAAAAATGCCCTTTTCCGAATGTCTGCAAAATTGGAGCAGTCTTTGTCAGAGCGGTAAAACGAAACTTGTTATCGGTCTTGGTCTTTATAAATCGGGGCAGGAAGATACCTATGCTCTTTCGGGAAAAAATGAGTGGATTGAAAACGGTGATATAATTGCCCGTCAGGTTCAGGAAATTTACAGTAAAAACTGTTACGGCTTTGCTCTTTACAGCGGTACATATATAAACTTTTCGGAAACTTTTTTGTCAGAGCAGTTAAATTATCTGAAAAGTATGGTATACTGAATTAAAATATCATAAAAACAGGACTTTACATTATGGGAATGAAAAAAATTAAACGCATAATAATTCTGCTTTTTCTCTTTTTTCTTGTAATTATATCAGCAGTTGTTATCAATGTTTTAAATGAAAATCAGGTGGAAGATGTATTTTCGGGGCAGGATATAGAATCTTCCGTTGACGAGTATCTTATAAGTCAGGGAACGGAAAAAGCCAAGGGAAGCAAAACGGCACTCACGGTAAGAGAGGGCTACGATTTTGATTTTGACAAAGAAAGCGAAGACGTTACATCTTTTCTTGAATATATTGAAACTTCAGTTTTTGATACCGTTTATCTTGAAAGCAAATACTTTTCTTCTGCGGAAAGTGAGGGCGATTACGGCGAAAATCTCCGACGGGTCAAAGATATGGCTTCTCTAATAAAAGAAAAGGATAAAAACGTTTACCTTTTCGTCTGCGACGGCTTTTCACAAGATACCTATAAAACTCTTTCTGCTTGTTTTGACGGACTGATACTTTCTTACGAGAATGAGGAAAATGCAAAGAATATATATTCCGTTATAAAAGAAAATGACGGCAAGTGTCGGCTCCTTCTCTGTTTATCTCTTGATGCCGATGCCGAAAACATACCCGATTGTGACGGCGTTTACAGTTTTATTACCAAGGGCAGCAGTCTTTCAAATATTGAAAAAACAGACGCTTATCTTTCAAAAAAAGGTATAACTCTTTCAGCGGGAATTGACATTAACACCTCGATGAAAAAGAAAACCTCACCGTCATTTTCTCTTGAAAGCCTTTATGCTTTAAGAAACACACAGAGCCTTGAAACAAGAGCCTTTTCAAGTTACAAAGCGGTTAAAAAAGACTATATGAACAGTTTTACTGCGGTGAAAAAATACATAACCAAGGGTATCGTGCCCGACATTGCTTTCAGGGAACTGAGCATTACGGGCTATGACGGAAACGTTACCGAAACCACAGACTTCTCTTCGGAAATTGAAATTTGCGGCTCATATCTCTTTCCCGTTTATATTAACGGTGAAAAAACATCTCTTGGCGAAAGCGGCAGTAAAAGAATATCCCTTGACCATGAAGCAGGGGAGAATGTCTTTAAAATAGAGCAAAACGGCAATACGGCAGAGTATAAAGTGAATTTCACTTTCAGCGGTGAGATTATCAGAAGTGTTTTTCCTGCCGACGAAATAGTTGCTTATCCGAAAGAAAAAGTCAGTATTGTGGTAATTGCCTGCTCAAAGGCGGAAATTACCGTTAAAGTGGGTACTAAGGAATATAAGGCATATACGCAGGATACTTCGGGATGGGGCTATTCTGCCTTTACCGCCACCGTCACAATGCCCTCAAGTTATCAGGAAGTTGCCTCTCTCGGTATGGTGACGGTTATCGGCTCTCTCGGGGAAACAACCTTGCAGAAAAAAGGTGCTATGATAACTGCCGCCGAGGAAGTTGCAACGGTGCAGACACAGGAGGAAACAACGCTCACAGATGAAAGTACCGTCTTGTGCGTGGACCTGGGCAATTTTGTGCCAGAAATCGTAGATGACGAATATGCATATACAACCGAACCCACGACACAGAGCACGACGGTTTATACGCCATATATCGGCAATCAGATGTGCATTGTAACGGTGCCTTATGCCGATGCAAGACCCGTTATATATAACAACGACGATTCCTGCCCCACATATTCCACGCTTGTAAAGGGCACAACGGACTATGTTGTCAATGAAAGTAAAGTTTACAGCAGTGAAAATGAAGATTATACCACTTTCTACGAACTTTCATCGGGCAGAAAAGTCAAAGCCGAACACGTTCAACTGACAAACAGAGTTGATATGGGTAAAAACACGTTGAATGTGCTTTCTTCCTACGGGGAAAACGGCTCTCTTAAAATAACGCTTTCAACAAATTGGAAAGTCCCTTATGAGATTACTCACACACCCCAGCAGTACTTCAATGCAAACAGTACCAAATATAATCTCACTTCTTTCAGTGCCGATTATGTGGAGATTGTTTTCTATCATACAATTGCCGCAAACGGTGAAATTGATGCATCGGGCAGTAATGTTATTTCTTCTGCCGATTGGTATGTTTCTGCAGAGAAAGAAACGGTAACTCTCCGTATGCCTTTAAGGGCTATGGGGCAGTATTACGGCTGCAGTGCCGAGTATGATGCAAACGGAAATATGTGCATTACAATTCACAACAATCCGCAGACCCTTACTGATGCCGTTATTCTTCTTGATGCAGGACACGGCGGAAATGACCCGGGTGCTCTCGGTATAAATGAGCAGGTGCACGAAAGCGATGTAAATATTGCTCTGACTTATGTTGTCAGAGATACACTTCGCAGTATGGGTGCAACGGTTTATCTCACAAGGCAGGGCAACGAAACTCTCTCTCTTGATGAAAGAAAAAATATCACTTACTCCCTGAAGCCTGACCTTTTTGTCAGCATACACTGCAACGGCTCCACAAACAGTAGTGATATCGGTACTTCCGTTTATTATTACAAAGGCTTTTCGCTTAATCTTGCTAATAATATCTACACAGAACTTCTGTCTGTATTTAAAAATAATCTCTATCAGGGCAGACAGAGTCTTTACAGTCAGATTTCCGACGACACAAGGTACTATCCCTTTAGTGTTTTGCGTGTTGAAGATTGTCCTGCCGTACTCGTTGAAACGGGTTATATGACCAATGACGAGGAATGTTATATGATCATTCAGAGCGAGAATATAAAACTTCTCGGCAAAGCAATTGCGGAAGGAATTGCAAAAACGGTTGCCGAATAAGAAATTTTATGTTAATATTAGTATACGGCCAATGAGAAGCGCAGTAATTCCCGGTATGCCGCCGAGGGCACCTATCAAAAGGGTGAGGTAGTTTATACCGAGAGTAAAGCCCGTTATTACCGAAAGAACATTAACGGCAAAAAGGGCGCCGATACCCGACAGGGAAGAATAAAAAAAGGACTTAATGAAGTGATTGGTTTTCAGCATAACCGCAAGCATAATTGCCGCTTCTGCGGCAAGGACTATTAAAAGAAAGGTGCTTTGTTTTGTCATAAAAATTTCTCCCTGATATAATACTGTTAAATAATATAGACTAATAAATCAAATTATGATTACAAGGAGTGTTAAGAATGAAAATTTTAAAACTTACGCCGACGGTTAAGGATTACATCTGGGGCGGTACAAGACTTTCAAAGGAGTTTGATATTGTTTCTTTCACCGACAGACAGGCGGAAGCCTGGGTGCTTTCCTGCCACGAAGCAGGCGAGTGTACAATTGAAAACGGCGATTTCAAAGGCAGAACTCTCTCTGATGTGCTTAAAAATGAGGGCAAGGGATATCTTGGTAAAAACTGCGAGAAATTCGAAAATTTTCCCATACTCATAAAACTCATCGATGCTCTTGATAACCTTTCCGTTCAGGTACACCCTGACAATGAATACGCTCTCGAACACGAGGGTGAATACGGCAAAACAGAAGCCTGGTATATCGTTGACTGTGACGAGGGTGCTGAAATTATTTACGGTTTTAAAAAGGACTGCACAAAAGAGGAATTCCGCAAGAGTATTGAAGAAAACACACTTCTTGATTACGTTAACAGAGTCAAGGTTAAAAAAGGCGATATCTTCTTCATTGAAGCAGGTACGCTTCACGCAATCTGCAAAGGTATCCTTCTTGCAGAAGTTCAGCAGAACTCCAATACCACCTACCGTGTTTATGATTACGGAAGACTTCAGAACGGCAAACCCCGTGAACTTCACATCGACAAGGCAGTTGATGTAACTTCAACAAAGGCAATTCCCTGCGACGGCAAACCTTTAAAGGAAACCGAGCAGAAAGACGGCTGGAAAGAAACACTCCTTTGCACATGTGAACTTTTCACTGCAAAGCGTCTTGACGTTGAAGAAAAAGCAACGGTTATTGCCGATGAAAATTCCTTTGTTTCCCTTGTTGCTCTTGAGGGAAACGGCGTTGTAATGCACGACGACACCTGCATAACTCTTTATAAAGGTGAAAGCGTGTTCATTCCCGCAGGTATGGGAAAGGTCGAAATTTTAGGTGCTGTTACGGTGCTTGAATCAAGAGTATAAAATAAAACTTAAAAGGTGTTTTCAGTCCGCAAAGGGATCGAAAACACCTTTTTTTATCGTCTTATATAATTGAGGGGGTTAACCTTTGAGCCGTTGACGATAACTTCAAAATGAAGATGAGGACCCGTCGAGTTACCCGTTGAGCCGATTTTGCCGATTTGCTGACCCTGGTATACATACTGCCCGACGCTGACGGAAATTGAGCCTGCAAGCATGTGAGCATATCGGGTCTGTATACCGTTTCCGTGACTTATGATAACGTTGTGACCGTAGCCGTAGGAAATTCTCTCCACTTTAACAACTGTACCCGAAGCCGCCGCAACAATGGGCGTACCCGAGGAGTAACCGCCGGAGCGGATAATGTCAAGACCGCTATGGAATGAGGAACTTGAAATCCACAGACGTCGGTAGCCGTAATTTGAAGAAATGGTATAGGCGCCAACGGTCGGCCAGATAAAACCGCTTGAAGAAACGGCACCTGAACTGTAAGAATAAGAGGAATAGGTCTTTGTTCCCACAAGAATAATTTTATTGACGGGATTTTTCGTAACTTTTTCGGAAACGACGGTGGAGTAGGACTCTTTGCCGTTGATATAGGTCACAAGTTCGGTGATTTCTTTGATGCCGTTTGAACCTTCCTGAGTAGTTTTCTTTGTGCCCTTGGTGAGAACCGAACTGTTACGTTCAACGGTTTCAAAGGGAATGCTCTGCTTTTTGACACGGGTTTTCATAACCTTTACACGAACGTAGTTCTGCTCCTGAGAAACAAGGAGTTTATTTAAAGCGGAAAGGTCGGAAAGGTCTTTGTTTGCGTTGAGAGCCTTAAGGGCTTTAACCGTAAGACCGTATTTTTTTGCAACGGAAGAAAGGGTGTCACCCTCACGGAGTTTATGGTGCTTATTTTTAGCCTTGGGGTTTGAAAGTGTTTCTTTGAGAGTATCGGTGTCCCAGATAAGAGTGCTGTTTTCGGGATAGTATCCCTGAATATACTCGATTTCTTCAACAAAGCCCACGATGGCATCTTCATCGGCACTTTCTTTATAGGGCGCAAGAATGGAGTTGAAAACACTCTGTGCATCGGATTCGTTAGTTACGGCGCACAGAAATTCGCCGTCAATATAAATGCCGCAAGCCCTGATGTAATTTTCGTCGCTGACTTCAATAATACCCTCGCTTATCATTTCGGAATTGCTGAGTTCATTTTTCTGCACCTTTGCAATTTTATAAACGGGGTAGGATACAAGTGAAGCCCCGTTTTCTTCTTCCTGCACCGAAGCGGAAAGAAGGGTCAGCGCATTATTTTTTCCTTTTTCAAAGGTATCCGTATCCTTGACGTAGCCGATAGACTCACCGTTATAAATTACTTCAAGGGCAAGGGTTGAGGTGTTGAACTGCACGTTACAGTAAACAACGAGAAGAATGAGGGCTGCACAGGGCAGAGCAAGGTTGAAAATCGTTTTCCAGAAATGCTTGTGCCTTGTGAAAGAAGTGAGAAAATGTTTATATAAAGCCTTGACGATAAACTGAAATTTTTTCTTCTTCAGTTTTTTGCCTACGGTGAAAATTGCTTTGATACCAAGAACGATTCTCTTTATGTCATCGGCAAGACTGATATGAATGTGAGAGGGAAGCCCTTTGAGTTTCAGAAAAAGTTTTTTGAAAAGCCCGAAAATAATGATTGCAGGAATTGCAAAAACGGGGCGAAGTTTTTTTGCCGCATAGACAAAGAGAGAAACGGTAGTTTCACCCGTACTTTCAATTAAGTCAAAAACTTTCTGCGGTAAAAGAGAAACGGAGAAAGGCTCTTTCTTCTCTTTTGAAGAACTGCTTTGTTCGGGAGAAGTCTGCTCGGCGGCTTCTTTGAGAAGTTCTTCACTTTCAATGGGCATAATAATATTTTCGGCTTCCTTGCCGTTATAGACTCTGTAAGGAACGTCGTCGTCAAGGTAATAAGCATCTTTGAGGTAAAATTCTCCCTTGCTGTTTTCTTGGCTGTCCTTCATTTTCTCACCTGCCTTTACTGCTCTTATTATGCATAAT
Source organism: uncultured Faecalibacterium sp. (assembly GCA_964397395.1). Taxonomy (GTDB): domain Bacteria; phylum Bacillota; class Clostridia; order Oscillospirales; family Acutalibacteraceae; genus UBA6857. The sequence continues at coordinate 30,407 of CAYNIN010000003.1, read as the reverse complement.
CGTTTATTTCTTTACGGGATAGGACAGTTTGTCTTCTGTCCAGTCTTTGAGTATTTCTGCCATAAGACCTGCTTCTTCTTTTGCTTTTACGAGATTGTGATCACGGTAGTTTCCGCATTCTTCGGGAGAAACACCGGGAATGTCCCCTTCAAAATTACTGCAGAAAACCATAGCGTCATAAGAAAGGGATACAGCATCTTTTTTGCTGAGGCTGTCATGAGTGATAAAGTAAAATCCCGTGCGGCAACCCATAGGGCCAAAGTAGATTATTTTATCGGAAAACTCACTGTTACGCACATAGGTTGCAAAAAGATGCTCAAGAGTATGAATTGCGCCGTTTTCCATAACTTCCCCGGTGTTGGGGCGTCTTGTTCTGATGTCATAGGTTACGGCGTTTCCGTCAACTCTTGAAAGATACATACCTTTCGGGAGAATGGTGTGGTCTATTGTGAATGAAGCAATTTTTTTCATTTTATTTGTCCTTTCATCAGTTGAAACTTATTTTTTTATCTTTGCCGAAAAGTTTTTCGACACCTTCTTTTATGCCCCGATGTTCATAACTGCTAAGGTCGGGGTCACGGTCAAAAATTGTTTCGCAAGCCTCTTTTGTCATGCGGACGATATCCATATTTTCCGTAAGGTCTGCGATTTTCAGTTCGGGCAAACCGTGTTGACGGGAGCCGAAGAAATCGCCGGGGCCACGAAGTTCAAGGTCTTTGTCGGCAAGAACAAAACCGTCGGAGGTTTTGCACATAATTTCAAGCCTTGCCGAAGCACTTTCGCTCTCTGAATCACTGACCAGAACGCAGTAGGATTTTTCTTTGCCTCTGCCCACTCTGCCCCGAAGTTGATGCAGTTGGGAAAGACCGAATCGCTCGGCATTTTCAATAAGCATTATAACGGCATTCGGTACATCCACACCTACCTCAATTACCGTTGTGGCAACAAGAAGTTGGATTTCACCTTTTGAAAAATCCGACATAACCTTTTCTTTATCCCTGGGTTTCATCTTGCCGTGAAGAAGCCCCACCTTGTACGATGAGAAAATTTCACGCAGATCCTTTTCATACTCCACGGCGGAAGTTATATCACTTTCGCTTTCTTCAACGGCAGGGCAGACGATATATGCCTGAAGTCCTTTGTCAAGATGCTTTTTTATAAAGACATAGAGCCTTTCGTGATAAGATGAGTCAACGGCGTAAGTGGAGATTTTCTGTCTGCCTTTTGGAAGTTCGTCAATAATTGAAAGGTCAAGGTCACCGTAGATGATAAGGGAAAGGGTTCGGGGAATAGGAGTAGCACTCATAACAAGAGTGTGAGGGTGGGAGCCTTTTGACGACAGAGCGCCTCTCTGACGCACACCGAAGCGGTGCTGTTCGTCGGTGATAACAAGACCGAGGCTCTTAAATTCCACATCATCGGTTACAAGAGCATGAGTTCCTACGAGAATGTGGATTTCACCGTTTTTCAGTTTCTCTTTTACTTCTCTTTTCTGCTTTGGCGTAAGAGAACCTGTGAGAAGTTCTGTTTTTATATCTTCATCTTTGATAAGGTTTTTCAAAGATGCGAAATGCTGCTGTGCAAGAATTTCCGTCGGAGCCATAAAAGCCGTCTGGAAACCGTTTTTAGCCGCAACAAAAGCCGAGCAGACGGCAACCGCCGTTTTTCCCGAGCCCACATCGCCCTGAATGAGTCTGTTCATAGGCTCTTTTTTTCTCATATCTGAAAGGCAGTCCTTTATTGCTCTTTCCTGGGCTCCCGTCGGAGTGAAGGGAAGTCCAGCAATAAATTCGGCGGAAACATCATTCGTTATCTGATACGCCGTTTCGGCTTTTGTTTTGCCTTTGAGTTTTTTCATTCCTGCTTGAAGAATGAGAAGTTCTTCGAAAATCAGTCTTTTTCTTGCAAGGTCGAGTTCTGTCTGATTTTTCGGAAAATGGATTGCTTTTAAGGCAAAACTTTTGTGACAGAGATTATATCTTCGGCGGATATAATCGGGAATTGTATCGGGAGTTTCATCTTTGAAATAAAGATAAAGACCGTTATTTATAATTTTGGAAAGACTTTTCGAGGTTATACCTGCCGTTAAGGGATAAACGGGGAGCATAGCGGCATCCTCTGCAGGAACTTCCGCAATGGGATTTGCCATTTCGAGTCTGCCGTCTTTTGCGGTGACTTTGCCGTAGAAAATATATTCAGAGCCTGCTTCAAGTCTGGCAGCAAGGTATTTGTTGTTGAAAATTGTGATATGCACACCGCCTGCACCGTCAGTAACAAGGGTTTTGTATACCGTCATACCTTTGCGGATACGGTGCTCTTTAGGTGTATAGCCCACAACGGCGGAAAAACAGCAAACCGTGTCGGGTTTAATTTCGATTATGGGCACAAGATTTGTGAAATCAAGGTAAGAACGAGGGTAAAAATGCACAAGACTTTCAAGGTCGTATATGCCGAGTTTATGGAGCATAAGGGCTCTCTTTTCGCCCACTCCTTTAACATACTGTACGGACAAACTTTGCATTTTCACACCTCACTTTCACATATTTATAAGTTAAACTTCCCAGGAATAAATGTCCTTGAAAGGCTCATACTCGTTAAAGTTTCCGTCAAAGGAAAGTTCCCGTGAATAATAGGACATACTGTCACGGTAGCAAAGGGGGAAGAAAGGCATTTCACTTTGGAAAACCTGAATGAAAGTTTTCGCATCAACAAGACCGCCTGCAAAATCATAATAGGCCTTTGCCGTCACGCAGTCAGAGTCGATACCGTAGGAAACTGAGCCGTTTTCAGAGAAGAAACAGTCAAGATTCATATTGGCGCTAAGACGGACTTCGCCTAAATATAAGTCGTAACTTCCGCTTTTAAGGGCTTTGATATAGTCTTCGTAAGGCAGAGCCTGAACGTTGACTTTTATACCCACATTCTCAAGGGACTTAATAATTTCTTTTGCCATTTTCTCTTTTACTTGCGTATCGTTACAGTAAAGGAAAGAAAGTTCAATATATTCAAAGTTCTTTGAGCGGGTGGTGTTGGTGCTGTAAGCGTAGATATAACCGCTTTTTTCAAGAAGACTGTTTGCTTTCTGCACATCGTAAAGCAAGGCGCTTTCACTTTCATCTTCGAGAACATACCAATCGGGGTTGAATACAGTACAGGGGAGTCTGTACATATTTCCGAGAGCCGAAGTCAAAGCCGAGGAAACATCAATGCTTGAGCAGACGGCGTTTTTCACGTCAGTATCTTGTATCAGTTCGCTTTCATTGTTAAAAGACAGAAAGACAAGATTGTTCGTTGCGGTTTTATACATATTTGCGGTGATTTTCGTGTACTCACCGTCGCTTAAATCGTCATAGAAGTAACTGAGATCGCCTGACTGAAGGGAATAGAGTTCCGTTTCGCCAACCGAAAGAGAAGTGAGATATATTTTTTCAATGTTTAATTCTTCTCGTCTTGTGTTGCTGTTGTTGGCTGTGAGAATATATTCGCCGTCCTTCTTTTTGAGGGTGTATCTTCCGCTGCCGACGGGAATATCGTTATCTCCCGTATCTTCTTTGACAATGGGGAAAGTCAGAACACTTTCGCCGTAAATATCGCTTCTCTCAAGGGTGAAAATAATGCTTGTACCGTCGGGCTTTGCTGAAACAAAGTTTGAAAGGGAAGAAGCATAGGCAGAACTTTTCTTTGCAAGGGAGAAAGAATAAAGCACATCGTAGGCGGAAATCGGTGAGCCGTCGGAGAAGTATATGTCATCGCTGAGTTTTACCGTAATTTGCGTACCCTCATTTGTTGAGGAGGAGGCTATTGCAGGCGTAACGGAATAGCCTTTGTCATTTACGAAAAGACCGTCATATACGAGAGTGAGAAGTGCGGCGTTTGCGGTGCTTTTTGTTGTATACGGGTTAAAGCCTTTTTTCTCAAAATAACCGAGGGTAAGTTTGTTTTCAATTGCTTTTTGAGTTGTTGTTTCTTCTATAACCGTGGTTTCTTCCGCAGTAATTTCACCGTCATTGTTGCAGGCGGTGAAAAAACAGACGGCTATTAAAACAAGGAATATCGGGATTAACTTTTTCATTGAAATCTTCCTTTGTAAAGGGTAGTTTAAACTGTTATTCTATGCAGACTCTTTCTGCCGAAAGGCATCTGCCTGTTTTTTCGTCAACGGTGAAAATACATCCGTTGAGCATACAATCACCCTTTGCGCTGTCAAAACGAACAGGAAGGGCAGTTCTGAATTTTGAGATGACAATATCTTTATCAACGCCGAGAACGCTGTCGATAACTCCGCACATACCAAGGTCTGTAATATAACCCGTACCGCCTTCAAGCACTCTTTCGTCAGCGGTAAGAACATGGGTATGGGTGCCGAAGACGGCAGAAACTTTGCCGTCAAGATAAAAGCCCATAGCTTTCTTTTCGCTTGTTGCTTCGGCATGAAAATCAATGAGAATGATGTCGGTTTTTCCTTTTATCTCATTTAAAATTCTGTCTATGCAGGCAAAAGGACTTTCGTGGGTTTCACCGTACATACTGCCTAAAAGATTTATAACGGCAACAGAGTATCTGCCCATATCCACAATTGCAAAACCTTTTCCGGGGGAGGAGGGGTTAAGGTTGGCAGGTCGTATTATAAACTCATTTTCATCAAGGAAGTCGTAAACTTCTTTGCGTCTGTAAACGTGATTGCCCGTTGTTATAAAGTCAACGCCGCTTCTGAAAAGGTTTTCTGCCGAATCGGGAGTAATGCCGTTGCCCGTAGCGGAGTTTTCGCCGTTGGCAATGCAAAAGTCAATGCCTTTGAGCCTTTTGAAAGCAGGCAGTTTTTTTCTCACAAAGTCGCAACCGATGCCGCTTACAACGTCACCTAAAACTAAAATGTTCATTCTTTAACCTCGGTAATATTACACATATTCGCTTATGTCAAAGTCGTCATCGTTGGGATAGTAATCCCAGCCGTCATAATAGTTGCCCCGGGTTTCTTCTTCGGGCAGTTCGGGTATTTCTTTTATAACTTCGATTTTTCTTCCGCTCATCCATAAGAAGTGGGAAACGAGCAGAGTATATCCGCAACCTGAGGGAGTGAGCCAGTCGCTTACCTTTGCTTCGGGTATGCCGAAATTTGAAAGAATAGTTGCTATAACACCGCCGTGAGTTACAATTGCAACCCTTTCGGCATCGGATTTTATTATGCCGTCAACCATTTTTGCAAAACATTGGCATACTCTCTTGGCGAAGTCTTCGTTGCTTTCGCCAAAGGGCGGTTTAATATCACTGTCACCACGCACCCATTTGGGAAAAGCGGGTTCTTTTTCATAAAGTTCCTGAGCACTTCTGCCCTCAAATTCGCCGAGATTACACTCCGTTAAATCTTCCATAATGATAGGCTTTAAATTGGGGTAGATAATATTTGCCGTTTCAGTGCATCTTTTCAAAGGTGAGGAAAAGACAAAATCGACTTCGGGATAGATGTATTGGGTTTTCAGTTCTTCAAGTTGAGCAATACCTTCCTGACAAAGAGGTGAGTCCGTTCTGCCTGCGTAGAGGCCCTCAAGGTTATCCTTAGTCAGAGCATGTCTGATAAGGTGAATTTTATATGTTTTCATAAGTTTTGTACTCCTGATTATATTCCGTATAATTATATCTCAATTCTCACAAAAAATCAACACTTTATGCTCTATATCTTACGGTACAAAAAAGAGGACTGCCTTTGAGTTTTTTCTATTGAAAAAAAGACTCTTTTAAGTTATACTGTTCTTAAAGATTTATCTTTCGGATAAGGAGAAATCAAGAATGCTCAATTTTATCATCGGCAGAAAAAACAGCGGTAAAACAGCAACTTCCCACGCTATACTCGGTAAGGCGGTCAAAGAGGGAAAAAGTACAATGTTAATCGTACCCAAACACTTTACTTTCGAAAGCGATAAAAGTATACTTTCCCTTCTCGGCCCCAAAGATGCGAGCGAGGTTGAGGTGCTTTCCTTTACCCGCCTTTGTCATATCGTTCTTCAGACCTTCGGCGGTATAACAAAGCCCATTGCAAAGAAAACATCAAGGCTTATTTATATGAGCCTTGCTCTTGAAAACCTTCAGGACAAACTCTTTGTTTTTGCAAAGCACCAAAAGGAATTTTCTCTTGCCGAAAAGATGCTTTCCTTCGTTGATGAAATGAAAAATGAGGGAATAACCCCCGAAATGCTGGAAGAAAATGCCGATAAACTTTCTGACAGAACACTCAGTGAAAAAATGAGAGAGTGTGCTCTTATTTACCGCACCTACAGTGCCCTTGTTACACAGAGTAATTTTGACGATGCAGACCTGCTTTCCCGCATTTATGAAATACTTTGCGGTGAAGATTTCTTCTCGGGAAAAACAATTGTCCTTGACGGCTTTTCCTCTTTTTCTGCCGACGAACTTAAACTTATTTCCCTGATGCTCAAGCAGGCACAAGAGGTATATATCACCCTTTGTCTTGACGAAATCTCATCTTCCAAACAGACGGGCCCCTTCGTTTACACAAGGCAGACGGCAAGAAAACTTCTGCTTCTTGCAGGCAACAACGGCATTGAAACGGGAAGGAAAATTCTCTGTAAAAATGAAAATGCCTATAAAGATAAAAGCCTTTCTTATCTTGCGGAAAATCTCTACAATCCCGTTTTTACTCCCTTTGAGGAAAAAAGCGAGGCTTTGACTGTAATTACGGCACCTTCCTTTGTTAAAGAGTGTGATGCGGTTGCAAGAAAAATCAAGTCCCTTATCAGAAAAGGGGACTACCGTTGCCGAGATATTGCGGTGGTGTTCCGTGAGGGCGAAAGTTATGAAAGACAATTGCGTCTGTCTTTTAAGAAATACGGTGTGCCTTTCTTTGAAGATAAAAGGCAGAAAACCGTAAATCAGCCCATTGTCAATTATGTCCGCAGTCTTCTTTCGGTTATATCCGACGGCTTTGACAGCGACTGTATTTTCCGTCTTATTAAAACGGGACTCACTCCCGTAACCGCCGAAGAAAGCGCCCTGATGGAAAATTATGTTTATATGTGGGATATTGACGGCGGAAAATGGCTCACGGAATGGAAGTATAACCCGTCAGGCTTCGGCTCGGGAATGGATGCGGAGAAAGAACGGGAACTTGCTTTTCTCAATTCTCTGCGTGAAAAAACCGTAACTCCCATAGTCAGCCTTAAAGAAAAGACAGAAGGCGTGTCGGGCAAAGAGAAAATCAGATGCATTTATGAATATCTGCGTGAAAATAAAGTCGATGAAAGAGTAAAAGACTATGCTCTTTCTCTTGAAAAAGACGGTTATACCGAACTTGCCGTTGAACAGGAGCAGGTCTGGGAACTTCTTATGGAAGCCTTTGACGATATTGCCGTAACTTTAGACAGCCGTTTCGTTACAAATAAGCGCCTTTGCGAGATTTTTAACCTTGTCATAAGGGAAAAAACGCTGGGCAAACTTCCCGACGGCTTTGACGAAGTGAGTATTTCTTCTGCCGACAGAATGATGACCAAAAAGTCAAAAGTTACCTTTGCCGTAGGTCTTGTGGCCGGGCAGTTTCCCAAGACCCAATCCGAAGGCGGACTCTTTTCTGCTTTTGAAAAGAGCAAGACGGAAAAAGCAGGTCTTTCTCTCGGTGCAGACATAAAAGAAAAAAGTGTAAAAGAACGCTTTGTTTTGTATAACTGCCTTGCTTCAGCAAGTGAAAAACTTTATCTTTCATACTGTACTGTTTCCGCAGACGGAGAAAAGGCGGAAAAGAGCGAGGCTATAACCCTTTGTCAGAGGATTATACCTTATCACGAAAGCCTTGACGTTTCGCAGGAAAGCACTCTTGACCTTATTGAAAGCGAACAGTCCGCTTTTGAAATAATGGCGGAAAAATACAGGGAGGAAAGCCTTGAAAGCGACAGTCTTTTTGCTTTTTTTGCAGACAAAGAGGAATATAAAGACCGACTTGATGCAATAGGCAGAGCCGTTGCAAAAGAACCTTACAAAATTGAAGACAAAGAAAAAGCAGTAAAACTTTTCGGTGAAAATATGTATGTTTCCGCTTCAAGAGCAGAGGTGTATGCAAAATGCCCCTTTATGTATTTCTGCCGTTACGGTGTCAAGGCGAATCCGAGGCTTAAAGCAAAACTTGATGCCGCCTCCGTGGGTACAGTTATCCACGAAGTTCTTGAAAAACTTCTCTGTAAATATAAAGGGAAAGAGTTTCTCAGTCTTTCCGACGAAAAAATGAAAGAGGAAATAACCTTTTTCCTCAGCGACTATATGGCTCGAAATATGGTTGGCGCCCAAGACAAAGATGCACGTTTCAATTACCTTTATAACAGAATGTTCAAAATTCTCTCCGCCGTTACAGAGCGCCTTTGCGGTGAGTTTGCAGAGAGTGACTTTGAGCCTATGGCGTTTGAAATGAAAATCGAAAAAGGTGAAGACGTATCACCCTATTACGTGGACCTTGAAAGAGGCTCGGTGCTTCTTCACGGTACCGTTGACCGAGTTGACAAAATGGATCTTGACGGTCAGAGATATGTCAGAGTCGTTGACTATAAAAGCGGCGGCAAGAACTTCGAACTTTCAAATGTACTTGCAGGTCTTAATATGCAGATGCTTCTTTATCTCATTTCAATCTGGAGAACGGGCAAGGGTGAATTTGAAAACGTTATTCCCGCAGGTGTGCTTTACTTTCCTGCAAAAATGAGTGCCGTCACCTTGGAAGACAGAGATGAAGACGTACTTTTAAAAAGAGAAAAACGCTTTGCTTTCCATAAAATGAGCGGTATGATCATCGGCGGCGAAGAAACGGCAAAACATATGGAAAAAGACCTTCGTGGTCTGTATATCCCCGTTTCTGCCGATAAACGAACAGGTAAAATCAAAGGTAAATTCATCGACCTTGAAACCTTGGGTCTTCTTGCAGAAAAGACGGACGGTATCATAAGAGAAATGGGCAACAGTCTTCACAACGGGCTTATACCTGCCTGTCCCGTTGAGGGCGGTGACTATACCGACACCTGCCTTTACTGTGATTACAGAGAAGTCTGCCTTGAAGAAAATCCGCAGAAAAGATATTTCAGAAAAATACCACACGAAGAATGTTTCGCACTTTTAAAGGGAGAGGGGGATAAAGAATGAGCAGAAACTGGACTCCGTCACAGCAGGACGCAATAAACTCACGCAACGGCAGCATTGTTGTTTCTGCGGCGGCAGGCTCGGGCAAAACCGCCGTTCTGGTTGAACGTGTTATTAAAAGACTCACCGACAGTGAAAACCCCACTTCTGCCGACAGACTCCTTATCGTTACCTTTACAAAGGCAGCGGCAGGGGAAATGCGTGAAAGAATAACTGCCGCCATTGAGGCTCTTTTAAGAGAAAACCCCGAAGATGTTAACCTTATAAAGCAGCAGATGCTTCTCCCTTCGGCGAAAATATGCACCATTGATGCATTCTGTGCATCTCTTGTGAAAGAAAATTTTCATCTTCTTGATATTGCTCCTGACTATAAAAATGCAGACGAGGGTCAGAAGGAGATTATTGCCGCCGAAAGTATCAATGAAACGCTGTGCCGAATGTACGAGAAAAACGACAAAAGTTTCACCGACCTTTGCGAACTGCTTTTCCGTGGAAAAGATGACTCCTATCTTGCCGCAACGGTACAAAGACTCTATGAAGCCTCCCGTTCATTTCCTTTTCCTGATAATTGGCTCGACAGTCTTTGTGAAAGTTTCCGTGTTACCGAAATAAGCAAAAGCGTTTACGGTAAAATCATAATCGACTATGTTTCCGACTGCCTCAGGTATGCTGTGGGTACGGCAGATTTTCTCCTTTCAGAATGCAGCGACGAAGATATTGCTTCGATTTTCCTTAAAGCCGAAAGCGAGGATAAGGCACAGTACGAGTATATCCTTGAAAGTCTGAATAAAGGTGATTGGGATAATGCGAGAAACGGCATACTGCGTTTCAAAGCGGCAAGACGAGGCAACACTCCCAAGCATCTCAAAGAAGATTTTTATATCAAAAGTCTTGTTGCAAAACGTGACGCCTGCAACAAAAAGGTCAAGGCTCTTTCAAAAATTCTCATCTGTACGGAAAAAGAGTTTCGGGACGATATGGAGTTTTTCCTGCCTTTAGTTGACTCTCTTTGTAGAACCGTTAAACTTTACGGCGAAATTTTTTCACGCAACAAAAAAGAAAAGAAACTTGCAGACTTTTCCGATATTGCCCACAAAGCTCTTTCTTTGCTTGTGAGTAAAACCGAAGACGGATATGAAACAACAGAAACGGCAAAAAGATTAAGTGAGCAGTTTGACGAAATTTTAATTGACGAATATCAGGATACCAATGAAGCACAGGATATGCTTTTCACCGCTATTTCACGAAACAACCTTTTCCGTGTAGGTGACGTTAAGCAGAGCATTTACGGTTTCCGTCAGGCTATGCCCGAAATTTTTATTGCTCTTAAAGAGAAGTATCCCCTTTATGAAAGGGAAAAGGACAATTATCCTGCTAAAATAGTTCTCGGCAACAACTTCAGAAGCCGTAAAGGTGTTACGGATATTATAAACTTCATCTTTGAGGCTCTTATGAGCAAGGCCTGCGGTGAAATTGATTATAACGATGAGGAAAGGTTGGTGCCCTCGGCTTCTTACGTTGACGAAAACCGTCTTGGCGCCGAACTGCATTTCCTTGAAACCGACGAACTTTTGCTTGAAAGCAGTGATGAAAACCAGGCAAGATATATAGCAAGTCTTATCAGAAAGATGATTGACGAAGGTTTTACCGTAAAAGACGGTGACGGCGAAAGAAAGGCAACCTACGGTGATTTTGCAATACTTCTGCGCTCGGCAAAAAGCAGAAGTTCCCTTTATGCCGATGCACTTCGTGAAGCGGGAATACCTGCCTTTACGGAGCCGACGGGTTCATTCCTGGGCAGCAGTGAAATTGCCCTTGCTATGAACATTTTCAGAATTATCGACAATCCGAAGCAGGATATACCGCTTTTGAGTGTAATGATGTCGCCGATTTTTGCTTTTACACCTGACGAAATTGCCGCAATGCGTATTTCCGACAGAAAGGGTGACATCTACGCCTGCCTTCTGAGCAAAGAAAGAGAGGGTGACAAAAAGGCAAAAGATTTCTGCGATAAAGTAAGACATTGGAGAAAACTCTCTCTTTGTCTGGGCACGGCAGAACTTATCGACGAGATAATGGAAGATACGGCAATACCCAACATCTTTGATGCCGTTGACCCTTCGGGTGCAAAACGCACCAATCTTCTGCTTCTGAAAGATTATGCCAACACCTATGAAAGTTCGGGCTATGAGGGCTTGAGCGGTTTTATACGCTTTGTTGACAGACTCAGTGAAAACTCGTCGGATTTAAGTTCGGCACTTTCTCAGGTGCAGTCTGCCGATGTTGTGCGTATTATGTCTATACATAAATCAAAGGGACTTGAGTTTCCCGTATGTATTCTTGCTTCTCTTACGGGAAAATTCAACAAGACTGACGAAACCGAAAACTTCCTTATTAACCTCAAACACGGTATCGGACTTGTCCGCCGTGATATTGACACCTTTGAGCAGTACGGAACACTCTGCCACAGCGCCATGAAAATTTCAATGAATCTTTCCTCTATGAGCGAAGAACTGCGAGTGCTTTACGTTGCACTGACAAGAGCAAAGGAAAGACTCATTGCCGTCTGTGCCGCCAAAAATCTTGAAAATACCCTTGTCAAGTGTGCCGATAACATTAACCCGAGATTTGCCCAAATCTCACCTTTCCTTGTTTCGTCGGCGGCAAATGCAGGTCAGTGGCTTATAACGGCACTGTTAAGGCATCCCGATGCCGAAGTTTTAAGAAGTATAATCGGTGCTGATGAAAATATAGTTCTTGCCTGCGATTCTCCGTTAAAGGTTGTTGTTGCAAGAATGGAAGAAAAATCGGATATAAGCATCACATCTTCTTCTTACAGAGAAAACCTTGCTGACGAAGAATTTATCCGCAGTGTTAAGGAAAAAACAGACTTCAGTTATAAGTATGAGGCTCTTTCCAAAGTGCTTACCAAAAGAGCCGCTTCCGAGGTTGACAAAAACTTTGTTGACAGAGATTACTTTGCTTCTTCAATGCCCGCTTTTCTTTATGAAGGGGGGCTTACGGGAGCGCAAAGAGGTATTGCCACTCACACCTTTATGCAGTTTGCCGACTATGAAAAGGCAAGGGAAAACATTGACAAGGAGGCAGAACGTCTTGTTTCAACGGGCGTTCTTACGGAAAGTCAGGCAAAGGGTATTAACAGAAAGGCAATTGAAGAATTTTTCCAAGGTGACCTTGCAAAGAGAATCCTTTCATCTTCTCTTGTGATGAGAGAAAAGAAGTTCACCGTTGAACTGCCCGTTTATGAAGTCTATGAGGGCACGGAAAACTTCCCCGATGAAAAGGTTATGATTCAGGGTATTGCTGACTGTGCTTTTGTGGAAAAGGGAGAACTCGTTGTTGTAGACTACAAAACCGACTCCCTGCAAAATGACAGTGACTTTATCGAAAAATACAAAAGTCAGGTAGTTTTATATAAGAAAGCATTAAATCTTTGCACGGGATATAAGGTCAAAGAAACTCTGCTTTACTCTTTCCGCCTCGGCAGAGCAATCAAGGTGGAAGGGTGACGGGAAGCGAAGCCTGTGAAAAATATTTTTTAAATTGGGCAAAGAAATTTCAAAAACAACTTGATTTTTGAATTTCTATATGTTATAATACCGCTCGTTAAGTAATGTAAAGAGCCGAAAGAGGTGAATCATAATGAAAAACGGTATCCATCCCGATTACCAAGTAACACAGGTTAAGTGTGCTTGCGGTAACGTAATTGAAACAGGTTCAACAAAGAAAGACCTTCGTGTTGATATTTGCTCAAGTTGCCATCCTTTCTTCACCGGAAGACAGAAACTCGTTGATACAGGTGGTCGTGTTGACAGATTCAACAAGCGTTTCAACCTTAATAAGAACAAATAATTGTTTTGAAAGTAAATGGACGATGCAGTTTTGTATCGTCTTATTTTCATTTAAAGAGGTGAGTCCATGTCCGAGTATAAAACCGTTAAAAATGAATCCTGCGACGAATTTACAGTCAAAAAATCCCGTTTTATCGGCTATGTAAAGCCCGTTAAAACACAGCAGGAGGCTCTCGAATTTATCGGGAAAATAAAGTCAAAACATTGGGATGCAACCCACAATGTTTATGCCTACGCTCTCCGTGAGGGCGGAGTAAGACGTTTCAGTGATGACGGTGAGCCCCAAGGCACCGCAGGTATACCTTCCCTCGACGTTCTTTTGAAAGAAGAAGTTGTGGATTGCTGTGTTGTTGTAACAAGATATTTCGGCGGCATAATGCTGGGTGCAGGCGGACTTGTCAGAGCCTATTCTCACGGAGCGAAAATTGCCCTTGATGCAGGCGGAATAATCACCATGTCCCTTTGCAAAATTCTTAAAGTTAAATCCGACTATAATTTTTACGGCAGACTCGTACCGCTTATCTGCGAGTGCTCGGGTATTGTTGAAGACACGGATTTTGCCGACAATGTGGAAGTTACTTTCCGTATGCCCGAGGGGCTTGTGCCGTCGTTCAGGGCAAAACTTATTGACCTTTCAAACGGCAGATTTGACTGCGAAGTAACAGACGAAAAGTATTGCGAAATTTAATCCGATAAATTTTTCAAAAAATTAGAGGGAAAAAGTAAAATTTTGCGTATATATAAGTAAGAACCTTTTTAAAGGCGGTGAGAAAATGTCCCATATAAGATTACGCACTCTTGAAAATGAGGAAAAAACAATTTCACCCTACGGTTTTCTTTGTAAAAATACGGCGGGCAGAATGATTAAGGAAGACGAGTGTCCTGTCCGCACGGCTTTTCAGAGGGACAGGGACAGAATAATTCACTGTAATTCTTTTCTGCGCTTAAAGGATAAAACCCAGGTTTTTCTTGCTCCCGACAGCGCCCATTACAGAACAAGACTCACTCACACTCTTGAGGTGTCGCAGATAGCAAGAACAATCGCATCTTCCCTTTGTCTTAATGAAACACTCACCGAGGCAATTGCCCTTGGTCACGATTTGGGTCATACTCCTTTCGGACACGCAGGGGAGAGAGCACTCAACGAAGTTTATCCTGACGGCTTTAAGCATTATCAGCAGAGTCTTCGGGTCGTTGATATTCTTGAAAGAGAAGGCAAAGGACTTAACCTCACTTATGAAGTAAGAAACGGCATAGTCTGTCACACAAGGGGCGAAGAAGCGGCTACCCTTGAGGGCAGAATAGTTAAACTTGCCGACAGAATTGCATATATAAATCACGATATTGAAGATGCCGTAAGAGGCGGAATTATCACCGAAGGCAATCTTCCTGCCGATGCAAGACAGATTTTAGGCGAAAACAAAAGCCGAAGAATAAACACTCTTGTAATGTCGGCAATTGAAAACACGAAAGATACCCTTTGTCTTGACGGTAAAGTGCAGTCCGCCTTTGACAATCTTCACGAATTTATGTTTGACAGGGTTTATACCAACCCTGCCTGCAAAAGCGAAGAGGGCAAGGCAATCAAACTTGTTCAGTCACTTTATGAATTTTTCGTCACACACCCCGACGAACTTCCCAATGAATACATAACAATAGCCTGGCGTGACGGTACGGAAAGAGCCGCCTGCGACTATATTGCAGGTATGACCGACAGTTATGCTTTAAAGATTTACGAAAGATACTTTATACCGTCAGGCTGGAAACTTTAAAATAATGATTAAAAAATACCGAAAGGAGTGAGTTTTAATGGCACGGTTTTCCGATGAATTTCTTGCGGAACTTCGTATGCGATGCGATATTGAGCAGACAATTTCATCTTATACCCAACTTAAACGCAGGGGCAAAAACCTTGTGGGACTTTGTCCTTTCCATAATGAAAAAACTCCCTCTTTTACGGTCTATCCCGAAAGTCAGAGTTTCTTCTGCTTCGGTTGCGGTGCAGGCGGTGAGGTAATATCTTTTATCCGCCGTGCAGAAAATCTTGACTATGCCGAAGCGGTACGTCTGCTTTGCGACAGAGCAGGTATGGTTATGCCAAGCGAAGGATTTGACAATTCTCTTGCCATTAAGCGTAAAAGAATGTATGAGATAAATAAGGAAGCGGCAAAATTTTACCACTCCTGCCTTTTCAAAGAAGAAGGCAACGCAGGTCTTGAATATTGGAAAAACCGAGGGCTGAAAAAAGGTACTCTTGTGCGTTTCGGTCTTGGATTTGCTCCTGACGGTTGGCGTAATCTCCTTAACTATATGAGAGAGAAAGGCTATTCCTATGAGGAACTTTACGAGGCAAATCTTGCAAACCGAAGCGAAAAAAACGGCAAGGTGAGTTTTTACGATGCTTTTCGCAACAGAGTAATGGTACCTATTATTGATGTGCGTGGCAATGTGGTGGCTTTCGGCGGCAGAGTTCTTGACGACAGCAAACCGAAATACATCAATTCCTCGGATACTCTTGTTTATAAGAAAAGCCTTGGTGTTTTCGGACTTAACTTTGCAAAAAGCACAAAAGAAAAAAGCCTCATATTAGTTGAGGGTTATATGGACGCAATCTCACTTCATCAGGCAGGTTTCGACAACGTTATCGCCTGTCTCGGTACTGCTCTTACAAGTGAAATGGCGCACCTTCTTGCAAGATATACCGATGAAATAATTCTCTCCTACGATTCCGATGAGGCGGGACAGAAAGCAACGGCGAGAGCCCTGGGCATTTTTAATTCAATCGGTATGAAAACGAGAGTTATTCATCTTGAGGGCGGCAAAGACCCTGATGAAATTCTCAAAAAGTACGGCCCCGAAAGATACAGAAGTCTTATTGACGGAGCGGCAAATGACGTTGAATTTGAACTTCTGCGGCTCAGAAAAGATTTCGATTTAAGTACGAGTGACGGCAAGATGAAATATCTTGAAAAAGCGGCACAGGTACTTGCCAAAACAAAAAACAGAATAACTCAGGATATTTACTCCTCACGTCTTGCAGAGGAACTGAAGGTGGATAAAAACTCCATTATATCCGTTATCGACCGTCAGCAAAAAAGTGACACCCGACGGGAAACAAGTCAGCATTTCAGAAAAATTCAGCAGGATTCAATTTCGCAGAGCAGCAAATTGGCACTGAAAAATTCAACAAGCCTTAAAGCCATAAAAGCGGAAGAACTGATTATCGCTTCTCTTGTGAAAAATCCCGAATATTTAAAAGGCGTTGCCGATAAAATTTCAACGGAAGATTTTTCGGTACCGGCTCACGCACGAATATTTGAAAGTGTAGTTGGAAAAATAAATGAGCACAGAAATCTTGATTTCACTTTTTTTGCTCAGGAACTTTCCGCAGAGGAGATGGACGTATTTGTGGCTATCTGCCGAAATCACGAAAATCTCAATCACTCTTTCAGAGCCTGCACTGACTGTATTGAAACGATAAAAAGTGAAAAACAAAAAAGCAGGCAGAAACTATCCTTTGAAAATATGAGTGATGACGATTTTATGGCACTTATAAAAAACAAAGGACAAAAATAAAAAACTGTTGCAATTTATTTTAATTTATAATAATATATGCTTTAGTAAACAGAAAGGCAAGGAAGAACAACATGGAAATTCAGGACAAAAATGCAGCCATTAAACTTATCATTGATAAGGGTATAGCACAAGGCAAAATCAACTCATCGGAAATTGATACTATTCTTGTTGAAGCCGATGTAGATGTTGATGAAATGGAAAAGATTTATTCCAAATTTGAAAGTCACGGCGTTGAGATTATCGACGATTTAAGCGACGATCTTCTTGAAAACATATCAATTGATATTGACCTTCCGAAAGATTACGAAAACTCCTCCGTTGCTGCCGTTGACCCCAAGGCAGTAATTGACGACCCCGTTAAAGTTTATCTTAAAGATATAGGCCGTGTGCCTTTGCTTTCTCCCGAGGAAGAAATTGAACTTGCAGTGCGCATTTCAAACAATGACAGGGAAGCAAAAGAAATTCTCACAAAGGCAAATCTTCGTCTTGTTGTTTCCATTGCAAAGAGATACGTGGGCAGAGGTATGATGTTCCTTGATCTTATTCAGGAGGGCAACCTGGGTCTTATCAAAGCCGTTGATAAGTTTGACTATACCAAGGGCTTCAAGTTTTCAACCTATGCAACCTGGTGGATAAGACAGGCTATCACAAGAGCCATTGCCGACCAGGGCAGAACTATCCGTATTCCCGTTCACATGGTTGAAACTATCAACAAGGTTAAAAAGACAAGCAATATGCTTCTTCACAGAGACGGCAAAGATCCTTCCGCAGAAGATATTGCCGAAGAACTCGGTATGCCCACAGAAAAAGTGCGTGACATTCTCCGCATTTCTCAGGAACCCGTTTCTCTTGAAACTCCTATCGGTGAAGAAGAAGACAGTCATCTCGGTGATTTTATTCCCGATGAAGATGCTCTTTCACCTGCCGATGCTGCCGCAATGACCTTCCTTAAAACAAAGGTCAACGAAGTTCTTGAAACTCTCACACCCAGAGAGGCAGAAGTTCTCCGTCTTCGTTTCGGTCTTCGTGACGGCACACCCCAGACTCTTGAAGAAGTGGGCAAGGCTTTCAACGTCACAAGAGAAAGAATCAGACAGATTGAAGCCAAGGCTTTGAGAAAACTCCGTCACCCCAGCAGAAGTAAGCACCTTAAAGATCTTTAATCCCCTATAAAAACAACAACACACCTTTATACCGATAACGGTTAAAAGGTGTGTCTTTTGTTATAAAACAACGTCAATTTTTTCTATGCCGTAATATTCAAAAAGTGCAATTTCCTTTTCGCTTATTCGCTCACCGCTTACGGCAACGGGTATTGCAGGGGGGCAGGACACATTCATCTGTGCAAGTATTCTGCCGTTGCATTTTTCAGCGGGAAGTGTTTCCGAAGGTGCAAAAATCGCCTCTCTGACACTCATTACTTTTTCCCCCGAAGATACGGGAGGGGGGACTTCCTCGATTTTCGGTCTTTTTTCAATTGAAAGAAGAACTTCTGCCAAATACTCCATATCTTTACTTTTGATTTCCGGGGTAAACATAAACACAATATAGTCTTTATCGGCAAATTCGCAAACTATGTTTTTTTCTTTAAGTATATCGGCAATTTCCGTGCCCGTATAGCCGTAACTTTTTGGAACGAGAGTTACTTTGAGTTCTTCGTTTCCCGTTAAAGCGAAACCGTTATCTGTAAGTTTTTGCTTAAGCAAAGTGATGGCGTTGACGGTGCTTTGCAGTTCTTTTTTATAAGTTGAAGCAAGATACTCATTCGCTTTATCAAGGGACTGCAGAACGAGGTAAGAAGGACTCGTTGACGCAAAAAGAGAAAGAGCCTTTTCTGCATTGTTTTTGCATATTTCGGGTGCATTTTCCGATATGTGCAGATAAGCACCGCCCGTTAAGACAGGCAGAGTTTTATGAGCAGAGTCACAGCAGATGTGGGCACCAAGAAAAATGGGGTGTCTGTTTTCGGGCAGAAAGCGAAGATATGCACCGTGAGCGTTGTCGCAAAGAAGGAGAACGCCGTATTTCCTGCAAACTTCCGAAAGTGCTTTTATATCGGCAACATTACCCAGATAATCGGGACTTGTGACATAAAAAGCAAGGGGCTTTTCTTCCGCAGAGGAAAGTTTTTCTTCAAGAATATCTGCCGTTACATCGCAGGAAAGCACACTGCCGTTTTCCCGAGGATAAAGCCACTCGATATCAAAATCCAGAAGTGCCGCACCGCTGATAAACACCTTGTGAGCATTACGGCAAGCCAGAATAAGAGGCTTTTTACCTTTTTCTTTATTCGTCAGCAGAGCAAGATAAAGCATCGCCTTTACGGAAAGGGAAGCTCCTTCGCAGGAATAGTAGGTTTCACCGCTGCCGAAAAGGGCGGCAGCATTTTTACGGCTTTCTTCGATAATGCCTCGGGCAGAGTACAGCACGTCGGCACCGTCAATTTCCGTAATATCTTTTTCTTCCAAGCCGAGAAAACTGTTGCCCTTATGTCCCGGCATATGAAGACGCAGGGCTTTTTTCTCACCGTAGTTTTTAACGAAATCGTAAATCGGAGTTTTCATCATTCTTCGTCCAGCGTTTTTGCAACTTCGAGCATAATTGCACATTCCATTCGTTTCTTGAAAAGTTCACAGCCGTATTTATATACGCCCTGAACACTGCCTGTTGCGTGATAGGCGTTTGCGGCACAACCGCCCGAGCAGTAAAGTTTTGCCCAGCAGGAAGCACATTCTTCTCTTGAATATACGTTGCAGTCGGCAAAATCTTTCTGTAAATCGGGGTTGGTAACTCCGTTCCAAATGTCGCCGAGTTTGAATTTTTCTTCACCGACGAACTGATGGCAGGGATAAAGGTCGCCCCAGGGGGTAACCGCCATATATTCCGTACCCGAGCCGCAACCTGAAATTCTTTTGTAAACGCAGGGACCGCCTTTAAGGTCGATCATATAGTGATAGAAGGTGAAGGGTCTGCCTTCACGGTGACGGGAGAGCATAAGTTCGGCAAGTTTTTCATACTGCTCAAGAACTACGGGCAAATCCTCTTTTGTAAGAGCAGAGGGGTCGTCTTCCGCACATACTACGGGCTCCATACTCAGTTCCGTAAAGCCCAGGTCAAGCATAGTTTCAATATCTTTCAGAAAGTCGGGATTTGCGTGGGTGAAAGTGCCTCGCATATAGTAGTTCTTGCCTTCCCTTGCCTTCACAAGTTCCTGGAATTTAGGCACAATCTTTTCCCAACTGCCTTTTCCGTTATAGTCTACACGGTATCTGTCGTGAACTTCTTTTCTGCCGTCAAGGCTCAGAACAACGTTACTGCATTCTTTGTTTGCAAAATCAATAACATCGTCGTCAATGAGCATACCGTTGGTTGTGAGAGTGAAACGGAAGTTTTTACCTGCATCTTTTTCAATTGAACGTGCATAGGCAACGAGGTCTTTTACCACCTGAAAATTCATCAGAGGCTCACCGCCGAAAAAGTCAATTTCAAGGTTTCTTCTGCCTTTTGAGTTGGCAACAAGAAAATCAAGAGCCTGCTTACCCACTTCAAAACTCATCATGGCACGTTCACCGTGATACTTGCCCTGACTTGCAAAGCAGTAAGAGCAGTTAAGGTTGCAGGTGTGGGCAATATGCATACAAAGAGCCTTGACAACGCCTGCACTTTTCTCTTTGAGTTTGCCTGCCATATTTTCAAAGGTATCAGGGGTGAAAAGTTTGCCCTGACTTTTAAGAGTTTCAATCTGACTGAAGCACTCATCAATTTCTTCGGCAGTAACGGTTTCGTCATCTGAATATTTATCAAGAATAAAAGCCTTGATGTCTTCACGGCTTTCGCTTTCGTACTTTTCAATTATATCGTAAGTCGCTTCGTCTACAACGTGGATTGAACCCGAATAAATATCGAGAACGATATTAAGCCCTGCAAGTTTATAACAATGAATCATTGGTTTAATTCTCCTTAGGTTTATATTCATCACCCTGCTTCAAGAAGAAATGCCGCCACAAAAGGCGGCATTTTTTTGAAAAAATTTAACTTATTTCTTTGTGTTTTCGCACTGCTGATTAGCAATACCGCAACTTGTCTTGCATGCTGATTGGCATGAAGTCTGGCATTCGCCGCAACCGCCGTTTTTAGCGCTTTCGCAAAGATTCTTTGTTTCTAAAGTTTTGATAGTTTTCATTGAAGTATCCTCCTGAAAAGAAATGATAATATTTACCTACTGATTATATCATAGGTTTTTTCGTTTGTCTACTTCTTTAGGACAAATTTTTATCTTTTTTTGATATGATAAAGTTTGACAATAAACGGGCAGTATGATAAAATCAATATAAGCGTAATATACGTTTAAGGAGTGTAATAATGCAGAGAGAAGAGAATCTCTGTGATAAAGAATTACAATATGAAAGGAAAATTCATTATGGACGCAAAGTACGAAGCCTTGTTTACACCCTGGAAAATCGGTAACGTTGAAATCAAAAACCGTATCGTTATGTGCCCCATGGGAGGCACATCTCTTTTCGGCTGGTTTGAACTGACAGGTTGTAAATTTGACAAAGAGGCAGCCAATCTTTTTCTGGAGCGTGCAAAAAACGATGTAGGTCTTATTATACCCGGTATTGCACCTCTTCGTGACACTTTCTGGGGCAAATGGCTCTGGCAGAATCCGAAGATGTTTGAAGACCTTAAAGTCTTTATGGACGAAATTCATAAGACGGGAGCAAAGCTGTTTATCCAACTTACCGCAGGTATGGGTCGTTCCTGGGCGATTACGGAACTTGTTGCACCTTTGCACAAAAACAAAATCACAAGAGCAATTGTTAAGCCCATCCTTGACACAAGCCACGAACTTGCAAGTCCCAGCCCTCAACGTTCACGTTGGGCACAGGATATTATATGCCCCGAAATAACAAAAGAGCAGATTCACGAAATTATTGAGGCTTTTGCAAAAACTGCAAAACTCTGCAAAGATGCAGGTGTTGACGGCGTTGAAGTTCACGCTGTGCACGAAGGTTATCTTCTTGACCAGTTTGCAATTGAATTTTTCAACAAGCGCAGTGACGAGTACGGCGGAAGTTTCGAAAACCGCTACCGTTTTGCCGCAGAGGTCGTTCACGCCATCAAGGAAAGTTGCGGTAAGGATTATCCCGTTTCTCTGCGTTATTCCGTAGAGTCAAAGATGAAGGGCTTCTGCAGCGGTGCTATGCCCGGTGAAGATTACAACGAAGTGGGCAGAGGTATGGAAGAATCTGAACGTGCCGTTAAATTCCTTCAGGACGCAGGTTACGATATGCTCAATGCCGATAACGGTACATACGATTCATGGTACTGGGCACATCCGCCTATGTATATGCCTCAGAACTGTAACCTTGACGATGTTGCACATATCAAAAAGTTTGTTGATATCCCCGTTGTCTGTGCAGGCCGTATGGAGCCCGACGTGGGTGCAAAGGCAGTTGCCGAAGGCAGAATTGACGCTATGGGTGTTGCCCGTCAGTTCCTCACAGATCCCGAATGGGTTACCAAACTTATCGAAGACAGACTCGAAGACATCAAACCCTGTATCTGCTGTCACAATGCATGCTTTAACTTCTCAAGTTCAAAGGGTCACGCAAATACCCAGGATTTACTTGACACAATGGGTCTTTCACGTTGTGCTCTTACTCCTCAGACAATGCAGAGCAAGAAATATAAGATAGTTCCCGCAAAGAAAATCAAGAACGTTGCAGTCATCGGCGGCGGTATCGGCGGTATGGAAGCGGCAATAGTTCTTGCAAAGAGAGGACACAAAGTTACTCTTTATGAAAAGACGGAAGAACTCGGCGGTGTGTTCATTGCTGCTGCGGCTCCCGAATTTAAAGAAAAAGACAAGATGCTTATTTCCTGGTATAAGCGTGAAATTGCAAGATACTCAAATATCACCCTTAAACTCGGCACTGAAGTTAAGGATATCGTTTCTCTCGGTGCAGATGAAGTTATCGTTGCAACGGGCTCAACGGCAAAGTCAATACCCATCGACGGTGCAGAAAACAGCATCGAAGCCGTTGATTATCTTCTCGGAAACAAAGAAGTGGGCGAAAACGTTGTTGTTATCGGCGGCGGACTTACGGGCTGTGAAATTGCTTACGACCTTTACAATAAAGGCAAGAAACCCGTTATTGTTGAAATGCAGGACGACCTTATCACAACACCCGGCATCTGTCTTGCAAACACATCCTTCCTTCGTGACTTCTTCAAAACAAACGAGGTTCCCGTATATCTTGAAACAGGCGTTTCAAAGATTAACGCAGACAGCGTTACCGTTAAAACAAAAGACGGCACAGAAAAGGAAATTCCTGCCGACTCCGTTATTCTTTCTGTCGGCTACAATCCCGCACCCGCTTTCCCCAAGAGCAAAAAGGTACACGTTATCGGTGATGCCGCAAATGTAGGTAATCTCCGCACTGTTATCTGGGGCGCCTGGGACGTATGTATGAAGATATAAAACATAGTAGAAAGGAAAATTTGTTATGATTCTCACACAAGAACAAAAAGATATACTCGGCGGTTCACAAGGTGAAATTCAGGCAAAGGTTATGGAAACCGTTGTACGTTACGGTGAAATTTTCGGCGCTGAAAGACTTGTTCCCGTAACAAGTCAGTACAATCATCTTGTTACCTCTTTCGGTCTTAAAATGATGAAGCCTGTTTTTGAACTTATGCAGACCCTCATTGATGCCGGCGCAGTTTCAAAACAGCAGTTCTCCGTTGACCCCAGACCTCTTGATTCAAAGGTGCCTGCAAACTTCCTGCAGAAACTCATTTTCAAAAAGTTTATGTACTCAACCCAGGATTTCTATGAAGGTCAACTTGAAAAACTCGGTCTTATGAACGAAGATGCTTTCACCTGCACCTGCTATATGGACGAAGTGGGTAATAAACCTCAGAAGGGAGATATTCTCTCCTGGGCGGAATCTTCAGCCGTTGTTTATGCTAACTCCGTACTCGGCGCACGTTGCAACCGAAATTCAGGCATCATCGACATTATGGGCTCAATCGCAGGTTTTGTTCCCGAGTTCGGTCTTCTCACCGATGAGGGCAGAAAAGCAACGTGGGTTGTTGAAATCAAGACCGACAAAAAGCCCGAGGCTCAACTTTTAGGTTCTGCCATCGGTATGAAAGTAATGGAAGAAGTTCCCTATGTTAAGGGTCTTGATAAGTGGATTGGTACGGAACTTGATTCTGCCGCCTGCTCATACCTCAAAGACTTCGGTGCGGCTACGGCTTCCAACGGTGCAGTCGGTCTTTACCACATTGATAACCTTACTCCCGAAGCAAAGGAACTCGGCGAAGACCTCATCTGCGAGGATGCAAAAGTTTATGTCATTGACGATGCAGAACTTCAGAGAGTTTATGACAGTTATCCTGTTGTTTGGAAAGACAAGGACGCAACACCCAAACTCTGCTTTATGGGTTGTCCCCACATGAGCCTTGAACAGCTCAAGAGCTGGACAGATAAAATCGAAGCAGGACTCAAAGAAACAGGCAAGAGCAAGGTAGTAATTCCTACCGTGTTTACCGCTTCTCCCGCCGTTCTCAAGATTTTTGAAAGAACATACTATGCCGCAAGACTCAGAGAAGCAGGTGTAATCGTTTCACCTATCTGTCCTCTTATGTATATGAATAATCCTCTTTGTGCAAAAATGCCCGTTATCACGTCTTCAAACAAACTCCGCACATACACAACGGCTCGTTATTATACCGACGACGAAATTCTTGCACAGATTACAGGAAAGGAGATCGACTGATATGAGTAAAACTT
This sequence comes from uncultured Faecalibacterium sp., assembly GCA_964397395.1. Lineage (GTDB taxonomy): Bacteria > Bacillota > Clostridia > Oscillospirales > Acutalibacteraceae > UBA6857. Next base: position 6,029 of record CAYNIN010000003.1, on the reverse strand, counting down.
TTAAAGGCCGTGTAGTTGCCCCTGGTAACGTTACGGCAGAAGCCCTTGTTTCTCACGGCGGACTCAACACTCTGGCTTCATTCCAGAAAGCACTTCAGTTCGGCGATAAAACCGCAACTTGCGGCGACCAGAACAACCCTGACCTTTATAATAAGCAGATGCTCGGCAAGGCTCTGTGTCTGCCTATGACCATCGGCTCAACAACGGGCGGTCTTGTTCTCTACTGTGCTTGCGCTATGGGTCGTCAGCCTGCTTGTATGCTTTTCTCAAAGCCTATTGACTCTCTTGCAGGTGCAGGTGTAATTCTTGCAGACGTATGGCTCAATGACGAAAACGCAAAAATGCCCGTTATCGACTCTCTCGGAGAAGAATTTCTCGAATACGTCAAAGACGGTATGAAAATTACCGTTGACGAAGAAGGCAACGTAACGGTTGACTGATAAAAACAATCCCGGAAGTATGACACTTTCGGGATTTTGTTTAGCACTTATTGAAAAAGTTATTTCTTTATGTTACTATTAAGAAGATAAATACCGATAAGGGAGTAAAACAATGAAAAAAAGACCTATGACAAGAAAAGAACTCAAATACTATGCAAAAATGGCGGCAGAGGCTTACGTCAATGACCCCGTTCACTCCTATGCCACCAAGAATGAAAAGATAAGAAAAAAATATGTCTATCATTTTATGATGGAAAGACTTTCCACTTCCAACAGAGAAGATATAATTTATTTTGACGAAGAAAAAAGAGGTATCTGCATCTGGCGTGATGCACACAACGAATATGATATGTTCGATTTTATGCTTTGTCCCAATTGGGTTTTCCTTGTCCTTTACGCACCCAACACCGTGAAAACTCTTATGGCATATTCACACCTTGACTCAAAAGTTTTCGATGAAAACACCCTCATCATTTCCCCTGTTTTCACCGACCCTGCCCATCAGGGAAAAGGCGTTGCAACGGCACTTATCAAAAAGGGTATTGAAGACCTTGTGCCCAAAGGTTATAAACTCGGTCTTGAAGCACAGAATCCCAAGAACGTTCCCTACTATGAAAAGTTAGGCTTCAAGGTAATCAAGCACGACCGTTGGGAAAGAGAAAACATTGATAACTACTATATGGTTTATGATGGTGAAGATAAATAAATGAACAGACTCACTTTTGAAGAATTTCTGAACGCTGACTTCAGACTTTATGAAAACAATCCCGTAATAAAACACCCGATAAACAGTTTTGTTGCTGCAGACCCAAGCGTTCTCACACCCGACGAAACAAAAGACGGCAAGTGGCACCTTTTCTGTCACGCCACCGACGGTGTATATCATTATGAAAGTGATAACGGAATATCCTTTTCAAAGGGTAAGAGAATCTTAAACAGAGCAATGCGCCCTAACGTAAACCTTATTGACGGCACTTATTATCTTTTTTACGAAAGAACAAAAAGCCTTTTTGAAAATTTTCTTTCTTTGTTCGGAGGAAAATGGAAGTCGGAGATTTATTTCGTGAAGTCCGACGACCTCGTTTCCTGGAGTGAGCCGAAACTTGTAATCGGCAACACAAGAAGTTACGAAAAGGATAAAAGAAGTATATCAATATCAAATCCTTTCCTTATTAAAAGAGGGGACACCTACCGCCTTTATTATTCCTGCGGACTGACTTACATAAAAGACTGCGGTTTCTGTGAGCCGACTCACATCAGTTTCGCAGAAAGCAAGAGCCCTTTTAAAGATTATGTTTCAAGGGAAAAACCCATAATAAGCCCCGATAAAAATATCGAATACCTCAATCTTTGTTCGGGCTGCCTGAAAGTTTATAAACTCAAAGACTGCTATATAGGTCTTCAGAACGGTATTTTTGCAAAAGACGGAAAAAGCCACAGTGCAATAATGCTCCTTAAATCCGAAGACGGAGAAAACTTTGAATTTGTAAAGCCTTTTCTTGTGCCGCAGAAGTGCGGCGACAACAACTGGATGAAGCAGTATGTATATGCCTGCTGTCTTAATTATTATGAAGGTGAACTCAGAGTTTATTTCAACGCAAGAAATGTTGCAAATTCAATTTACGGCAGAGAAAATATAGGTATATATTCTGCAAAACTCAATACGGAGAAAAAAGATGACTGAACTTGAAAAAATAATACACGCTAAAAACTATATTGACAAACTTGCAGGGGGTATCAACCCTCTTGATAACAGCAGAATACCCGACGGTGACACAATTAACAATGTCCGCCTTTCAAGATGTCTGTTCTACGTTTCCGATATTCTCCGTCAGGTTATTGATAACGGGGGAGAAGTAGTCAGGGCTAAACCCGTTAGAAAAGGCAAGAAAGTGCCTTTCTCATTGAGCGATGAGGCAAAACTGAAACTCATTCCCGCAGAAAAAGGAATTGCCGTCAGAGATATTACGGAAAAAATCAACAGTTTTGTTGACGAAAACCTTATGTCAAAACTCAAGCAGGCAACAATCAACTCTTTCCTTGTGGAGATTGAAATGCTTGAAATTCTCCTTGACGATAAAGGCAGAAACATCAAACGCCCAACCGAGCAGGGCAGAGCAATGGGGATTTACACCGAGGAAAGAATGGGTCAGTACGGTCCCTACACAATAGTCTGCTATAACAAAGATGCACAGCAGTTTATCTATGATAACATTGACGCCATTATTGAATTTAACAACAGACCCAAAGAAAAAAGAGAAAAAGCAGAAAATGAGGGCAAAGGCTGGGACAGTATCCAAGATGAAATTCTCAAAGACCTCTTTAAAAGCGGTGCTACTGTGGAGGATATCGCCTATTCAATGCAGAGAAGTGCGGGCGGAATAAGAAAAAGACTCAAACGCCTGGGTCTTATTGAGGATTGATTTCCCGCAAAAAATATACGGAAGGAAAAGGGGAGTATGAAAGGTTTATACGGTAAAAGTAAAATCGGCTTCACAGTTATGTGGATTGTTGCCTACTGTGTTCTTATGTCCCTTGGTGATAATCTTTCTGAAGCTGTGGGCATTTCAAAGGTTGTATCTTTGCCTGTTTCTGCTTTGCTTTCGGCAGTTCTGCTTCTGTTTATAAAAAGGAACGGACTTATGGAAAAATACGGCTTCTGTAAGCCGAAGGTCTCCGCTTCACAAATGCTTTTCTATATTCCGGTAATACTTCTCCTCACAGCAAATCTGTGGCACGGTGTGACTTTCAATCTGTCCGCCGCTGAAACTGTACTTTATATCCTTACGATGTTTTTCGTCGGTTTTCTTGAGGAAACTATTTTCCGAGGACTTCTCTTTAACGCTATGGCAGAAAACGGTTTTAAATCCGCCGTCATCGTTTCAAGTATAACTTTCGGTATCGGTCATATTATCAACCTTGTCAACGGCTCGGGTGCAGAACTCATACCCAATCTTCTTCAGGTTATTTATGCCATAGGGGCCGGCTTTATGTTCGTGATGATATACTGTAAAACAAAAAGCCTTATCCCTTGCATTGTCACCCACGGACTTTTCAACGCCCTTAGTGTCTTCGCCGACGAAAGCACTCTGACACTTCAAAGCAGAATTATCTCCTGCATACTTATTGTACTCATAAGCGGCGGATATGCTTTATATATCGCTTTAAGCATAAAAAAAGAGAATAAACAGGATTGTGCATAAAACACGAAATTGCACACTTTGCCGAGCGTTTACAGGCGTTTTTTGCACCGCAAAAGTAAAATCACTCCCTTTTTGCAAATAGCAGAAGGGGAGTGTTGTTTTTGTTTAAGAGGGTATTCTTCTCTTGAAAATATTTACATAAAAGAAAAAAGCACCAAAAAAGCGCCTTCAGAAGATAAAATTTATAAAAAAACAGGAAAAAATTGCAAAAAAATAAAAAGAACTTATTGACATACTACTCCCTTTTGTGATAAAATAGCAGAACTTATAATGAGTAATTATGTCTTCGAGGTTCTTTCCTTAATTGCATATTACCATTTAAAACGAAAAATGTCAATACATTTTTCAAAAAAAACTCTTGCAGACGATTTTCAAAGCCTTTCGGTTTTGAAAAAATATTAAAAGATATGGAGTGATAAGCCAATGGTTAATGTAACCGATGTGAAACTTGGAACAAACGTAAGAAAAAGTTTCGGCAAAATCGAGGAAGTTATGCCGATGCCCAATCTTATCCAGGTTCAGAAGGACTCTTACAAATGGTTCATCGAAAACGGCTTGAAAGAAGTTCTCAAGGATATGTCCGACATCACCGATTATAGCGGCAACCTTGTTCTTTCTTTCGTTGATTACCGTATGGATGATAAACCGAAGTACAGCGTTAAGGAATGTAAGGAGAGAGATACCACTTACGCTGCTCCCATGCGCCTGACTGTCCGCCTTTATAACAAGGAAACGGGCGAGGTTAAGGAAAGCGAAGTTTATATGGGCGATTTCCCCCTTATGACCGAAAGCGGTACTTTCATTATTAACGGTGCAGAACGTGCTATCGTGTCGCAGCTTGTCCGTTCACCCGGTGCCTATTTCGGTATGACACACAATGTGACGGGTAAAAAACTTTTCACTTCAACGATTATCCCCGGTCGTGGTGCCTGGCTCGAATACGAAACAGACCAGAACGACCTTTTCTATGTAAGAATAGATAAGAACAGAAAGATACCCATTACCACTCTTATCCGTATTCTCGGCTATTCAACAGATACAGATATCCGTGAGTTCTTCGGCTATGATGACAGAATTGAAGCAACTCTTGAAAAGGATAACACCAAGAATACAGAAGAAGCTCTTATCGAAATCTATAAGAAACTCCGTCCCGGTGAGCCTCCCACGCTTTCAAGCGCACAGAGTCACATCGAAGGTATGTTCTTTGATGAAAGAAGATATGACCTTTCAAGAGTAGGTCGTTATAAATACAATAAGAAACTCGGCGTTGCAGACCGTATCAGAGGTTTCAGACTTGCCGCCGACGTTATCAACGAGATAACAGGTGAAATCATCGCCGAAGAAGGCGAACTTATGACAAAGCAGCGTGCCTACGAAGTTGAGCAGGCAGGTGCAAAGGTTGTATTTGTAAGTGTAGAAGGCCTTGAAGAACCCGTTAAGGTTATCTCAAATCACATGGTTGACATCAAACCCTATCTTCCCTCTTATACAGAAGAAGAACTCCGCTCTGTAGGTATCAACGAAAACGTAAGATACACAGTTCTTATGGACGTTCTTTCAGAAATCGAAGGTATGGACAAGGCTGAAGGTCTTGCATACCTTGAAGAAAAAGCAGACGAACTTATTCCCAAAACAATTATAGTTGATGATATCCTCGCATCAATTAACTACCTGAACTGTCTTGCAAACGGCGTAGGTCACGCAGATGACATTGACCACCTCGGTAACCGCCGTATCAGAAGTGTCGGTGAACTTCTTCAGAATCAGTTCCGTGTAGGTTTCTCAAGAATGGAAAGAGTTGTTAAAGAAAGAATGACTCTTCAGGCTCAGGAAAGTGAAAAAATCACTCCCCAGGCTCTTATCAACACAAGACCTGTTATTGCCGCAGTAAGAGAGTTCTTCGGTTCTTCACCTCTTTCACAGTTTATGGATCAGAACAATCCTCTTGCTGAACTTACTCACAAGAGAAGACTTTCAGCCCTCGGCCCCGGCGGTCTTTCAAGAGACCGTGCAGGTTTCGATGTCCGTGACGTTCATTACTCACACTACGGACGTATGTGTCCCATCGAAACTCCTGAAGGTCCCAACATCGGTCTTATCTCTTATCTTGCAACTTTCGCAAGAATCAACGAGTACGGCTTTATTGAGGCTCCCTTCCGTCCCGTTGACAAGGAAACGGGCAAAGTTCTTGACACTTACGAATATATGACTGCCGATGTTGAAGACGAATATACCGTTGTTCAGGCTAACGAAAAACTTGACAGCGAAGGCAGATTTGTAAGAAACAAGGTTAACGCACGTCACCGTGACGAATTTCTTGAAATTGACCCCTCAAGAGCAGACTATATGGACGTTTCACCCAAGATGGTTGTTTCAGTTGCTACTG
>CAYNIN010000002.1:0-58797 GCA_964397395.1 uncultured Faecalibacterium sp. | reverse complement strand
TCCTGCGTGCCTGAAAGTGCAGTTTTCATATTATGTGAATGGATATGCTCACCCTTAGAAATATCCTCAGTTGCTATACCGATAGGAAAGCCGTATTTGATTATTCTTTCATCCTTTGCGATATCTTTTACGGCATACTTATGTCCGTTTTCAAGGTTGACCTTAACATTATCATCGGGATGAATTAAGATATAGCCCATTCTAATGCCTCCCTTATACCGTCTGCGTGTATTCTGTAGATGCATTCGGTTACAAGTTCTGTCATATAACTTAAATCTTCGCTCCAGAGTTCTGTGTTTGAAAGAATATCAGCTATACTGTTTTCTTTTATGAAACAGACAGCTTTTTCGTTGTCCTGCGGTTCATTTGTTTTATAGTACTCAATAAGACAAGCGAGAGAAAAGATTAAAGGCTTCGGCAGAGAACCGTTGGTTTTTTCATATTCAAGAATAGTCGGCAGAACACGGACAGAAAACTTGCTTACTGAATTAAGAGAAATAGATTTCCACAAGTGTTTTATGTACGGATTGGAAAAGCGTTCAATAACAGACTTTGCAAAAGCAATATTCTCATTTGACCCGTATAGAGTGGGCATAATATAACGAAAAAGACAAACATTAAGATACTCTTTTAAGGTTTCGTCATCAAGACTGTCTTTTACTGTTTCTATACCGTAAAGAAGTGACGGAAAAACAAGGGAAGAGTGAGAGCCGTTAAGAATACGCACCTTCATTTTTTTGTAAGGTGACACATCATCTGTCCATACAACATTTATGCCTGCTTTTTTAAGAGGAAGTTCATTTTCAAAATTGCCCTCAATTACCCAGAGGTGAAATGGCTCGGCAGTGTTAAGAAGTTTATCCTCATAACCAATGCTTTTGATAAGCTGTTTTGCTTCATCTTTCGGATAGCCCGTAACAATGCGGTCAACGAGAGTATTACAGAAGGCGTTCTCTTTTTCTATCCAGTGGGTAAAATCAGCACCGAGCTTCCAATGCTCTGCATATTTAAGAACACATTTTTTTAGTTCATTGCCGTTACTGTCAATGAGCTCGCATGGAAGAAAAACAAAGCCGGGAAGTTTCAATTCAAAGCGATGATATAAAATCTGTGTCAGCTTGCCCGGGAAAGAAAGTGCAGGCTTATCACAAAAGGCACAGTTTTCATCAAATTCAATGCCTGCCTCTGTTGTATTAGAGATAATAAATCTCATATCGGGATTTTCTGCTAATTTCAGATATTCTTCAAAATCAGCATAAGGGTCAACGCCTCGGCTGACAGACTTGATTTCAGTATGCTCGCATATTTCTTCTCCGTTTTCGATACCACGAAGGAAAAGATTATATCTGCCCTTTTGCTCGTTTATGATGCTTGTTTTGCCACCTTTTGTGGGCTGTACAATAACTATCTTGCCGTCATATAAGCCTTTTTCATTGAGAATATTTATAAAGTGGTCGGCAAAGCCCCGTAGAAAGTTTCCGCTTCCGAATTGAATAATCGTTTCTTTCATTTTATCACTTATAATCAATAAATATTGTTTCTTTACGCCAACTGTTTTTTATGCCCTTGCAGTTGAAGTTTTCAATCTTAAGATTTCTGCAATGCCTTGCCCATATTCCGTAAGCAGGAAGATTGCGGAACCTCCAGCATTCAGGATATTCTTTTGCGTATTCAGGTATGAAAAGACGTTTGTCGTAAACTTCTGTGGCATCACGGTATGCAATGTTAAAATTACGAAGGGTTATATCCCTGCAGTATTTTGTTCTGAATTTCTGTCTGTAGCCGGAAATTATAACGGGAAGTTCTGCATCTGTTGCCGTAACGTTTTCAACGGTTACATTGTAAAGTTCACTTTTTCCGTCAAATGTTCTTTTGCTTACAGGCTTATCCTTTGCATCATCTTTGATTATTTCAGTCTTATTTGCTGTAGCGGAAGTGACATCAGCGGCTCTGTTACGGTTGCCGAGACGGATAAACAGCGGACAGGTACAGCGATTCATTGTGATATTGCGTACAGTTATATCGTGTACTCTTGAACCGTCACAAGTTTCAAGTGATACACCCGAAACTGCACCCGGGTATAAATCTGTCATAAAAAATGAGCAGTTTTCAACAGTTACATCATAGATATCATAAGTTGTCTCCGTACCGATTTTAAAGCAGTTTGTTCTCGACATTACTTCACAGTTCCTAACTGTTATGCTATGCATTTCTTTTTCACAGTCGCACCAAATTGCATTTTTGAGAACTATTCCGTCATCTGCCGTTGACACAAAGCAGTGGTCAATCTCTACATTACTGCTTCCCGCAATATCAAAGCCGTCAGAGTTTGCCACATTTCTGTTATTCCATATAACCGTATCGGTAATCTTAACTCCGTCACACATAAGCATCTTGTGAGTCCACCAGGGTGAATCTTCAAAAATAATATTATGTATCTTTACATTACGGCATTTTTCCGTCAGAAGAATTGAGCCGTATTTTGATTTGTGAGCAAATCTCAACTGTGCTCTGTAATCCTGACGCATTTTTATTACATCGATAACAGGAGCAGGTGAAAATTTGTTTTCGCTTACAGGTTTAAGTCCGTAAAAAGTGCCGTTGCCGATTATCTTACCGCCGCCGGTTATGGTAATGTTTTCGCAATTCTCTGCATAAATGAGCGCATTATGCTTATATCCTTTACCGGTAGTGTTGGCGGAAAGGGCACTGTTTTTTTCAATAAACAAGGCAGCATCCGAATGAAGATAAATAGTTGTAACAACAAAAATACCGCCTGCAACCAAAACAGTACCGCCACCGTTTTTCTGACATTCGTCAAGTGCTTTCTGTATAGCTTTTGTGTTTTCGGTGTCTGATTTGTTTGTGTCAGCACCATAATTTCTTATATCGTAATAGTTTGCGGGTAAAGGCTGATTGAAATCTATATAGTTTTCCACAGGATAGTAAGAGGAATAATCTCCGTCACGCACTTCGGTGTAGGGCTCACCATCGGTTACTCTTAAATCCTTGCCGAAAAGCAAGGTGTTAAGTTTGTCTTTTGCAGTTCGCTTAGTCTTCATTTTCAAATGACTCCTGAAATTATTTCAACTTCATATTATCACACCGAAACGATAAAGTAAATTAATACTATATAATTGTTGAAAAAGTTTAGACATTTATGCTGCCATTCATAATAATCGAGGTGATGAAATGCTGATATTTGAGCAGACATTACCTGAACTTATCATCAATCAACTCTCTCAATTCCTCAATCCTCTCCTTTGAACACTCTAACGTATTTTTCAAAGGAAACTCAATTCCCATATTTTCATATTTGGGTAAACAAAGTTTGCGGAAGGGGAGGAGTTCGATTTTTTCAAGGTTGCCGTATTTCTTTGCTTCATTTATAACAGAATTAACGGAGTCTTCGCTGTCGGTGAGCCCGGGTACAACAACGTGTCTTATCCATAAAGGTTTGTTAAGTCTTTCTGTCAGAGCAAGAAACTCTTTTACTTTATCGAAAGAAACTCCGGTTTTATCTTTGTGAATGAGGTCGTCTGTAAATTTAATATCGCAAATAACAAGGTCCGTGTGTTTCAGAACTTTTTCCGCTTTCTTTAAATCGCAGATACCCGAAGTGTCGATTGCGGTGTGAAGTCCCATATCTTTGAATTTTTGCAGAAGTTCTTCTGCAAATTCGGGCTGGGATAAACATTCACCGCCCGAAAGAGTTATGCCGCCGTTTTTGATGTAAGGCATAAATCTTTTGATTTTGTCTGCAACTTCATCGGCGGTCATTTTTTCTCCGCCACCGAAATCCCAGGTGTCAGGATTGTGACAATATACACATCTTAAGGGGCAACCCTGAAAGAATATAACAGAGCGAAGCCCCGGACCGTCAACGGCACCGAGGCTCTGTATGGAATGAATATATCCGTAATTCATCAAATCACATACTTTCGTGGAATGTTCTGCTGATAACTTCCTTCTGCTGTTCTTTTGAAAGTTTGTTGAAGTTTACGGCATAGCCCGAAACTCTGATTGTAAGGTTGGGATACTTTTCGGGATGCTCTGCAGCGTCGATGAGAGTTTCTCTGTTAAAGACGTTTACATTGATATGCTGAGCCTTCTGTGCAAAATATCCGTCAATGATTGAAACAAGGTTTGAATATCTTTCTTCGTCGCTGTGACCTAAAGCATCGGGAACAATGCTGAAGGTGTTTGAAACACCGTCACGGCAGACGTCATAGGAAATTTTAGCAACGGAGTTAAGGGATGCAAGGGCGCCCGACTTATCTCTGCCGTGCATTGGGTTGGCACCGGGGGCAAAGGGCTCACCTGCTTTTCTGCCGTCGGGAGTTGAACCCGTCTTTTTACCGTATACAACGTTTGATGTAATAGTAAGCACAGAAAGAGTGTGCTCTGCATTTCTGTAACAGGGGTTTTCTTTAAGTGCTTCTAAGAAAAGTTTTGTCTGTTCACAGGCAATTTCGTCGGCTCTGTCGTCATCGTTGCCGAAGCAGGGGTATTCGCCCTCTGTAACAAAGTCAACAATGAGTCCCGTTTCGTCTTTTACGGGTTTTACTTTTGCGTATTTTATGGCTGAAAGTGAATCCGTGAGAACGGAAAGACCTGCAATACCGAAAGCCATAAATCTGTGAACTTCAGTATCGTGAAGAGCCATCTGCACTTTCTCGTATGCGTATTTATCGTGAATGAAATGAATCATATTCATGGCTGTTACATAAGTTTTTGCAAGCCACTTGCGATAAAAGTCCATTCTCTTCAGTACATCGTCATAGTCAAGATATCCGTCGCCGACGGCCTCGGTTTTCGGTGCGAGTTGTATACCGCTTTTTTCGTCACGTCCGCCGTTAAGGGAGAGAAGCAGAAGTTTGACAAGGTTTGCTCTTGCTCCGAAGAATTGCATTTGTTTGCCGACTTTCATTGCAGAAACACAGCATGCAATTGCATAATCGTCACCGTAAAGAGGACGCATAATATCATCGTTCTCGTACTGAATTGAGTCTGTATCGCAGGAAACCTTTGCGGCGTATCTCTTGAAGTTTTCGGGAAGTGCTTCGGACCAGAGAACTGTGAGATTAGGTTCTGCCGAGGGCCCGAGATTATAGAGGGTATGAAGATAACGGAAGGTGTTTTTCGTAACAAGAGTTCTGCCGTCTTCACCCATACCTGCAAGAGCCTCGGTAATCCACATGGGGTCACCTGCAAAAAGTTCGTTATATTCGGGAGTTCTGAGATGTCTTGCAAGGCGCAGTTTAAGCACGAAATCATCAATGAGTTCCTGTGCCTGACTTTCGGTGATGGTGCCGTTTTTCAAATCTCTCTCGATGTAAATATCAAGGAATGTTGCGGTTCTGCCAAGACTCATTGCAGCACCGTTTTGCTCTTTGATAGCACCGAGATACCCGAAGTAGAGCCACTGAACTGCTTCTTTTGCGTTGGCGGCAGGTTTAGAAATATCACAGCCGTAAATTTCTCCCATACCTTTGAGGTATCTGAGAAACTCAATCTGCTGATAGAGTTCTTCAATGAGTTTAGCATTGTCATAAAGAACTGCCTGATGACTTAGATCGTCTTTATCCTTGAGTTTCTCTTCAATAAGTCTGTCAACACCATAAAGAGCAACTCTGCGGTAGTCACCGATTATTCTGCCTCTGCCGTATGCATCAGGAAGACCTGTGATAATACCTGCGTGTCTTGCGGCTTTGATTTCATCGTTGTAAAGACGGAAAACACCGTCATTGTGAGTTGTTCTGTATCTGAATTCTTTTTCAACGCTTTCGGAAAGTTGATAGCCGTAGGCTTTGCAGGCTGCTCTTGTCATACGGACACCGCCGAAAGGATTGACACCTCTGCAAAGAGGTTTTTCTGTTTGTAAACCGACAATTATTTCCTTTTCTTTGTCAACATATCCGGCACCGTAGTGAAGAAGTGAGGTTGCTCTTGTTGCGTCAATATCGAGAACACCGCCTGCTTCTCTTTCTTTCTGAAATAAATCTTTTACCTTTTTGTCAAGATTTTTCGTTCTCTCAGTTGCTTCGGAAAGAAAACTTTCATCACCTTCATATGGGGTGTAGTTGTTTTGTATAAAATCTCTGACATTTATTTCTTCCTGCCAGAGTGTACCTTTAAAATCCTGCCACTGTGTCATATATAAACCTCCATATTTTATATTGAATAAAAAAAGGACAACATGGAAAATGTTGTCCGGACGGGCGACTTTTTAAAACATTATGCTCACTGTGTCAACCACAAGTCTGAAACTTTTCCGTCAGAACATAATATCTCAGGACTATTGTCCCGAAACAACACAAAGTATAGCACAAGGATTTTGAAAAATCAACAGATATTGTGTATTTTAGTCGAAATATATAAATTTTAACACAAAGGATTCAATTTTATTGATATGTTAAATTTTATTCGCCTTTGACTATAAGGTAGGTTTTTCTGAAATCTTCTTTGCCCCAGCCTTTTTCCATACCTTTTTCAATTGAGTTTTTGGCTGCAATCATTCCCGGCATACCGAAACCGATTTCTTCACTCATTTTTGCACAGATATTGATATCCTTGCAGACGTTTTCAAGAGAGAATGCAGTAGTCCAGTCCTCATTTTTCAGTTTTTCTCTCTGTGCATTCAAATAAAAATTCTGGGCACCGCCTGCGGCAACGGCATCGGCGAAGTTATCAATTGATATGCCGAGTTTCTGTGCAAGGCAAAGAGTTTCGTTGACACCGTTCTGTATCTGTGCAACAAGGGTGTTATGGCATATTTTTGCCGTAAGTCCCATACCGTTTTTGCCCATATAGATAACCTTGCTTCCCATATAGTAAAGTATAGGTTCTATAATTTTAAAGGTGTCTTCATCAGCGCCTGCAAGAACACCTAAAGTACCTGCAATTGCATCGGCTTTTGAGCGTACAACGGGACAGTCGGCAAAGTCTGCACCTTTTGCTTTCACCATATTTGCAACCTCAAGGGAAGCCTCGGGTTCGATAGTGCTCATATCAATACAAATTTTTCCCTCTGTGATATAGGGGAGCATTGCTTCGTAAGCCTGTCTGACGTGTTTTGATGTGGGGATCATCGTAATAATTATGTCTGCTTTTTCGGCAACTTCTTCGTTACTCTTACAGCCAACGGCACCCATTGAAACGAGTTTGTCTATCTGACTTTGTTTGTGGTCATTGCAGTAAACTGTGTCGTTGTGTTTCTTTATAATGTTTTCACACATGGATTCACCCATAATGCCAAGACCGATAAAACCTATTTTCATATATATTGCCTCCTGAATATTTCTTCTGATATTATAATACCTCAATATTTTTCTGTCAATAAATTACTGCAACTTATATTCTTTTGACTCTTGCAATGAAAATAATTTTATGATATAATTTGTGAGAAAACGGGTGTCTTAATTTTAGACTTCCTTTATTTTTTTGTAAAATATATTTTAGCCTGCTACTAAGGCAAAACAAAAAACGGGTGATAACAATGACAGACAGTAATCTCGATTTATCTATCCGCCGTTGGATTGATAAAAACAAAGACAGAATAGTTGAAAATTGGATTGAACTTATAAAAATTCCGTCAATTACTTCAGAGCCAAAAGAAAATGCACCTTTCGGTGAAAATTGTGCGAAGGCTCTTTCTTTTGCGGCAAGTCTTTTTGACAGTGAAAATATTGACAGTAAAGTTTATGCAGAAGGCGGTTATGCTCTTGCAAAATACGGCAAAGGTGAAAAGACGATAGGTATTTTCAGTCACAGTGACGTCGTACCTGTTGGCGACGGTTGGATTTTTACCGAGCCTTTCTGTCCTGTAATAAAAGACGGTTCTCTCATCGGCAGGGGAGCGGAGGATAACAAATCCGGTATAATGGCTGCACTTTGCCTTACAGAGTTTTTCAGAGATGAAAAAATTAAACTTAACAGTACCTTACAGACTTTTATCGGCTCAGATGAAGAGTGCGGTATGAAGGATATGGAGTTTTTCCTTAAAGAACACAAAATCCCCGAACTTTCTTTTGTGCCCGATGCAGACTTTCCTTGCAGTATCGGAGAAAAAGGTATTTATCATTTCTGGGCAAAGAGTAAAAATGCTTTCAGTCAGATTAAAGATATGGGCGCAGGTGAAGCTTTCAATATTGTTCTTGACAATATCACTGCTGAAATTGAGCATAGTGACGAACTTCTTGAAGAAATTGAAAATCTCACTGCAGGAAACAAGGCTTTTACCGTGACGAGTGACGGTGATGTAATAACTTTAAAGGCGAAAGGTATTGCAAAACACGCAAGTATTCCCGAAGGTTCGGTTAATGCCGCATATATCACTTTTAAATTGCTTTCTGAGTGCAGTTCCCTTTGCGAGAGCGACCGCAAAATTGTAAGCGGTGCAGAAAAGGCGCTTTCATGCTATTACGGTGCAGGACTCGGTATAGAGCACAATGACGTGAATTTCGGTAAACTCACTTGCACAAACGGTATTGTCAAAACTGAAAACGGATGTCTTATGCTCAGTTTCGATGTGCGCTACGGTGACACACTTTCACCTGAAACTCTTGAAGGCACGGCAGATAAATCTCTTGACGAACTCGGCTTTGAGGTAACTTACAAAAATAATACTCCGGGCTTTGCAATTGATAAAGACAGTAAATTCCCCGAAATACTTGAAAAGATTTACGGTGAGATTACGGGCACGGAACTTAAAAGTGTCCTTATGTCAGGGGGTACTTATGCAAGAAAACTTACCAATGCTTTTTCAATCGGTACCTTCGTAATAAATAAAAACAGGACTTCTCCCGTTCTTGAAATGCCCGAGGGTCACGGCGGCCCCCATCAGTGTGACGAACGAATTGACATTGAAGGTTTCTTCGAGGCTGTACGCATATTGATTCATTATGTATATGAGTGTGACAAGTTGCTCTGATAAGGCAAGTTAAACGTATTTATGTAAAATTTCGATATTTTTCGTTTTACTACTTGCCTTTTTGATAATTTTATAGTAGAATAATTTGAATAATTTTTCGTGGGCATATTCAGTTTGCTAAATCGGTAAAGTTTAAAACTCGCTTACGATTCAAAATAAACATTAAGGTGGTATTTTCGTGAATTCAAAAACATTGCTATATATCCTTAAGAGAATAGCATTAGCAGTTTTAACAGTATGGGTTGTTATAACTGTAACATTTTTCGTTATGAGAGCCGTTCCCGGCGGCCCCTTCGCAAGTGAAAAGGCAATCACTCCTGCCGCTCAGGCTGCCCTTGAGGCAAAGTACGGTCTTGATAAGCCTCTTTCAACTCAGTACTTCACTTACCTTAAGGATATCGTCACAAAGTTTGATTTCGGCCCTTCTCTCAAACAGCGAGGCAGAGATGTTATTGATATTATTATGGACGGTCTTAAAACTTCTGCAAAACTCGGTACAATTGCCGCTTTCATGGCTTTGATAGTCGGTGTTGTTCTCGGTGCCGTTGCGGCTCTGAGAAGAAATAAACTCATTGATAAGGTAATTATGGTTATCACAACGGCTTTCGTTTCTATGCCGTCGTTTATAACGGGTTCGCTGCTGTTGATTATTTTTGCAATCACTCTGCAAGTTTTACCTGCCAACGGTAACGCAGACGGCGGCTTGATTCTTCCCGTCATTACTCTTTCTCTTTATCCTATGGCATATATTACCCGACTTACACGTTCATCAATGCTTGATGTTCTCGGTCAGGATTATATCCGTACAGCAAAGGCAAAGGGCGTTTCGGGCACCAATGTTATTTTCAAGCATGCTCTTAAAAACTCTCTCATTCCCGTTATCACATACTTCGGACCTATGTTCGCTTATATTATCACAGGCTCCCTTGTTGTTGAGCAGATTTTTGCCGTACCCGGAATCGGCCGTGCTTTCGTAAGCAGTATTACAAACCGTGACTATACACTTATTATGGGTACAACAATTGTACTTGCCGTGCTTATTGTTGTTATGAATCTTGTATCAGACATTCTTTACAAGGTCGTTGACCCGAGAATTACTTTGGAATAAAGGAGGAAAACAGAATATGCAAAAGAAATTTAGCCTCCATGTCGATGTAGACAGATTTATTCCTGCAACTGCTGAAGACAAAGAATATCTTGTTCAGATGCGTCCTTCAACAACTTTCTTCAAAGACGGTATCAAAAGACTCTTTAAGAATAAGGTTGCAACAGTTTCTCTCATAGTAATTCTTTTTATTGCGCTTTCTTCAATTTTTGTTCCTATGTTCTATCCTTATTCATACGATGCACAACTCGGTGTTGCTCCGGGTAAGCCCGTTGATGCTACCTATGCAAACCTTGCTCCTTTTGAGTACGGTGCAACGGAAATCGCACGAATGGAAGCAGGGGAGAGTATATTCCCTCACATTTTCGGTACAGATGCTCACGGCCGTGATTACTTCATCAGAGTTGTTTACGGCACGAGAATTTCTCTTTCAGTTGGCTTCTTCGCAAGTATTATCGTCCTTGTAATCGGTATGACTATCGGTTCAATTGCAGGTTATTTCGGCGGAAAAATTGACCTTGCTCTTATGCGTCTTGCTGATATTATTTATTCGCTTCCCGATACCCTTATGGTTATTCTTATTTCGGCAGTTCTCAGTGCAAGACTTGAAGGTGTTATAGAAGGAACACCGTTGGCTTCTTTGGGCAGTAATATGATAAGTTTGTTTATCGTTTTCGCCGTTCTCTATTGGGTTTCAATGTCAAGACTTATCAGAGGTCAGATTCTTTCTCTGCGTGAACAGGAATATGTACTTGCTTCGCAGTCGATGGGTGCAAAAGGTCCCTGGATTATCAGAAAGCACCTTATTCCCAACTGTATAAGCGTTGTTATCATTTCAACTGCGCTTCAGATTCCCAACGCTATTTTCACTGAAAGTTATCTTTCATTCCTCGGTCTTGGTGTTAATGCGCCTATGGCATCTCTCGGCTCTCTTGCTTCAGATGCCCTTAACGGTATCAGTTCCTATCCTTACAGACTGATTTTCCCCGCAATCGTTATTTCACTTATCGTTCTGTCCCTTAACCTTTTAGGCGACGGACTTCGTGATGCATTTGACCCCAAACTTAATAGTTGAGAAAGGAGAAAACAATAATGCCTTTATTAGAAGTAAAAGAATTACGTACCTCCTTTTTCACTGATGCAGGTGAAGTCAAGGCGGTAAACGGTGTTTCCTTTAACCTTGAAAAAGGTAAGGTTCTCGGCATCGTTGGTGAATCGGGTTCAGGTAAATCCGTTACTGCATATTCAATTATGCAGATTCTTGCAGGCTCAGGTAAAATTGTCGGCGGTTCAATTAAACTTGACGGTCAGGAACTTGTCGGTTCAGGCGAAAAAGTTATGAAAGATGTCAGAGGTAACAAGGTTTCTATTATTTTCCAGGATCCTATGACCTCTCTTAATCCCACATATACAATCGGCTCACAACTTATGGAAGCAATTCTGCTTCATACCGACAGAAACAAGAAGCAGGCTAAGGAAAGAGCCGTTGAAATGCTCCGTCTTGTTAATGTTAATGAGCCCGAAAAGAGAATGAAGCAGTATCCGTACGAACTTTCGGGCGGTATGCGTCAGAGAGTTATGATCGCTATGGCTCTTGCCTGTGAGCCTGACATTCTCATTGCTGACGAGCCCACAACGGCTCTCGACGTTACAATTCAGGCGCAGATTCTTGAACTTATGAAAGACCTTCAGGAAGAATTGGGTATGGCAATCATTATGATTACTCATGACCTTGGTGTTGTTGCCCAGATGTGTGATGAAGTTATAGTTATGTATGCAGGTTCAATTTGCGAACAGGGCACTGCTGACGAGATTTTCTATAATCCCCAGCACGAGTATACAAAAGGTCTTATGCGTTCTCTTCCTTCGGCTAACACGGCAGGTAAACTTCTTAAGCCTATCACAGGCACACCTATTGACCTTCTTAATATGCCCAAAGGTTGCGCATTCGCTCCCAGATGTGACGCTGCAATGAAAATTTGTATCGACACATTACCGGAAAATATTCTTATCAATGAAAACCATGCATCTTCTTGCTGGATGTGCATTAAAAATGCAATTGAAAAAGGCGAGATTGATTTAGAAAATAAGGTTGAAGGCGGTGACTCCGATGAGTGAAAACATTAAAGAAAACCTGATTGAAGTCAACGGTCTTAAAAAATATTTCAACATCAATGTCGGTATGTTCAAATCAAAGCCTCTCAAGGCAGTTGACGACGTATCTTTTTCAATCAAAAAAGGTGAAACCCTCGGTCTTGTAGGTGAATCGGGTTGCGGTAAAACAACTGTCGGCAGAACGATTCTCAACCTTTATAAACCCACAGCAGGTGAAATAATCTATAACGGTAAATCTATCAAGACAAAGGCAGATATTGCCGAGTTCAGAAAGAAAGCCACAATGGTTTTCCAGGATCCTTATTCTTCACTTAATCCGAGAATGACAGTTTCCGATATTATCGGTGAGGCTCTTGATGTTCATAAGATGTATCCTAATAAAAATGAACGTGAAGAAAGAATCCTTGAACTTATGGGTCATGTCGGTCTTAACAGTGAACATGCTTCAAGATATGCCCATGAATTTTCAGGCGGTCAGCGTCAGAGAATCGGTATTGCCCGTTCTCTTGCCGTTAATCCCGATTTTATCGTCTGTGACGAGCCTGTTTCCGCTCTTGACGTTTCAATTCAGGCACAGGTTATCAATATGTTCGGAGAACTTCAGGATACTCTCGGTTTAACCTATCTGTTTATTGCTCACGACCTTCTTGTTGTCCGTCATATCAGTGACAGAATCGGCGTTATGTATCTCGGCAGACTCGTTGAACTTGCAGATGCAGGTGAAATTTACGATCATCCCCTTCATCCTTATTCAAAATCTCTTCTTTCGGCGGTTCCCGTACCCGACCCGAAAATTGCAAGAGCAAACAAGAGAATTGTTTTGAGCGGTGATATCCCCAGCCCTCTTAACGCTCCTTCAGGTTGTCCTTTCCGCACCCGTTGTCAGTATGCTACTGACAAGTGTGCAGAATCAATGCCTGAATTTAAAGAGGTATCTGCAGGTCATTTTGTTGCTTGTCACAGAGTTGACGAAATCGGCTGAATTTAAAAAAGTCCGGAATATTCTTTCCGGCACTTACATAGGTTTTGAATGCAGAAAGAGGCATTTGAAATAAATAAAAAATATTTTATAGAAAGGAAAAAAACAAAATGAAAAAAATTCTTGCTTTACTCATGGCAGCAGTTATGTTATTCACATTAGCTGCTTGCGGCGGTGGCAAAACTGATGATGTAGCACAGAGCCTTGCAGTTTGTCTTGCTTCCGAGCCCGACACAATTGACCCCGCTCTTAACTCATCAGTTGACGGTGCAACACTTGTTGCTCATCTTTTCCAGGGTCTTGCAAAGTGGTCACAGGACGAAGAAGGTAACCTTGTAATCGTTCCCGATGCTGCTGAAGAACTTGTAGAAGGTGTTGTTAATGAAGATGGCACAGTTACCTACACTTACACTCTCAGAGAGGGCCTCACATGGTCTGACGGTCAGGCTCTTAAGGCTTCTGACTTCGTATTTGCATGGAATCGTGCAGCTTCAATGGATCTTGCTGCTGACTACTGCTATATGTTGGAAGTTATCAAGGGCTACAACGAGATGTGGGAAACAACTCCCTCACTTGACGAAGACGGCAACGAAGTTCTTGATGAAGACGGTAATGTAGTTGAAGTGGCTGCTAACCCCGATGCTAAACTCAGCGTTGAAGCAACAGACGACAGAACTCTTGTTGTTACTCTTTACAATGCTGTTTCCTATTGGAATGAACTTCTTGCATTCCCCACCTACTATCCCGTACGTGAAGATGTAGTTGCAAACGAAGGTTGGGCAACAGATCCCTCAACTTACGTTTCAAACGGTGCTTACACTATTACAGGTTGGGAACACGACAGCGTTATCACTCTTACAAAGAATGATAAGTATGTTGACGCAGATGAAGTTACAATGCCTGAAATTAAGTTCTATCTTTCAGACGATGCTAACAACATGCTCTCCAACTTCAAGAATGGCGCATGGCTCCTTATCGACGACGTTCCCACAGCCGAAATTGCATCTCTTTCAGCAGAATACGGCGATGAATACGTTGTTGCAGGTCAGATCGGTACATACTACATTTCTTGGAATGTAAACGAAGGCCTTCTTGCTAACACAGACGGTATGACAGCAGAAGAAATTGCTGCTGCAGAAGCTGACGTAAGAAACGCTCTCGCACTTGTTATCGACCGTAACCACATTGTTAACAATGTTTCACAGGCAGGCGAAGTTCCCGCATCATCATTCGTTGCTATGGGTATGACAGATACCAACGGCAAGGAATTCTACGAGAATGCAGGTTCCAGCGACGTATATATCGGCTACTTCAACACAGCAGCTGATGCTTTCGAAGCAAACTTTGCAGAAGCAGTTGAAATTCTTAAGAAGTACTACACTTATGATGAAGCAACAGGTATGTTCACAGACATTCCTGCTCTTACCTACATCTATAACACAAACGACGGTCACAAGGCTATCGCTGAGTACATCCAGGCTGCATTTGCTGCTGTTGGCGTTACAATGAACCTTAACAACGAAGAATGGAACTCATTCCTTAACACCCGTAAAGAAGGTAACTACACTGTAGCTCGTAACGGCTGGCTTGCTGACTACAATGATCCCATCTCATTCCTTGATATGTGGACAACAAACTCAGGTAACAACGATGTTCAGCTTGGTAAGGGTGCTCATGCTAACCTTGCAGTTTACAGTCTTGACCTCACAGCTTATGGCTATGAATACAAGGTTGAAAACGCAACATGGGCTGAAACATACGATTACCTCATCAGCACAATTAAGGCTTGCACAGATACAGAAACTCGTTATGAACTTATGCATCTTGCAGAAGACCTTCTTATGTCAACAGGTTGCATCACTCCCATCTACTACTACGTTGATATCTACATGATCGACGATAGCGTACAGGGCTTCTACAGCAATCCTCTTGGCTACAAGTACTTCATGTACACAACAATCGTTAGCGAATAATTTAATGCATAACGATAAAAACCCGGTGCATTGCATCGGGTTTTCTTTTGCGTAAATAACAGTATTCAATATAAAGGCATATAATGACTATTAGAGTTGATTTGAGGTGATTATATGTACTTTAAAATAATTTCAGGTATACTTATACCTTTTGTCGGCACGGTTATTGGTTCGGCAATTGTTTTTCTGGGCAAAAGTAAATTTAAAAAGGAATATGAAAACATCCTTTCTTCGTTTGCAGGCGGAGTTATGCTTGCCGCAAGTATATGGAGTCTTATTATTCCTGCACTTAATTACGGTGAGAAAGCAGGCAGACAACTTTCGCTTGTTTGTATAGGCTTTATCCTTGGCATATTTACTTTAATCTATGCCGACAAGGAAAGCGACAGTATTTATGAAAAAATCAAAAGGGGAGTCAGTTTAAAATCTAAAGAAACCCTTATGCAGATTCTTGCGATTACAATTCATAACTTTCCGGAAGGTCTTGCCGTCGGGATGATATTTGCTTCCATGAACAACGAAACAGATAAATCAGTCTTTTCCGCAGCGATACTTCTTTCTTTGGGCATTGCAATACAGAATATACCCGAGGGAGCAATAGTATCCGTGCCGCTTTTGGCGGCGGGAGAAAGAAAATCAAAGGCATTTTTTATAGGCGCACTATCAGGAATAGTTGAGCCGATCGGTGCTGTAATTGCGATTCTCCTTTCAGGCGCACTTACATCTTTTATGCCTCTTTTTATGTCCTTTGCGGCAGGTGCAATGATATATGTAACTATGTGTCAACTTGCAGAACCTTTATGCAGTAAGAAAGGCAGTGCCGTGTCTGTTATAGTTTTTACCTCGGGTTTTCTTCTTATGATGAGCCTTGATGTTATTTTCGGGTAAAAAAAACGGGATTCACATTGAAGTGAGTCCCGTAATTATTTTTTTTGAATTATTTGAGATTGTATTTTTCGATGTAGTCGTTAATTTTCTTAATGGGGTTAAGGAAGGGGCTTACTGATCTGTCGTGGTTAAGAGTGTCGATAATAAGTGCTATATACTTTGACATATCAACAGAGTAGTACCATTCTTTTGAAAGAAGTTGGGGAGTCTGATAGATGAGGTTTGTTGTGAAAATCTTATCAAAAATGCCTTCTTCAAAAGCTTTGTCAAATCTTTCAAGACCTGAAGTAAACAGACCGAAAGATGAGAAAACAAATATACGTTTTGCTTTGAGGGCTTTAAGCTGTCGGCAAACGTCGAGCATTGAGTCACCGCTCGAAATCATATCGTCAACAACGATAACGTCTTTTCCTTCAACGTTGGCACCGAGGAATTCATGAGAAACAATGGGATTTCTGCCGTCAACAACTTTTGAGAAATCACGGCGCTTGTAGAACATACCGAGTTGAACACCGAGAACCTGGGAGTAGTATACACATCTGCCCATACCGCCTTCGTCGGGTGAAATCATCATTGTATTTTCGGGGGTGAATTTAATGCCGTTGTTAAGGCTCTTGGCAATTGCCTTAATCATCTGATATGTGGGTGAAACGCTTTCAAAGCCGATTCTGATTGAGTTCTGAACTCTGGGGTCGTGAGCATCAAAGGTAATGATGTTTGAAACTCCCATATTTTCAAGTTCCTGAAGAGCGAGAGCGCAGTCAAGAGATTCTCTTGCAGTTCTTCTGTGCTGTCTTCCTTCGTAAAGCATAGGCATAATTACGGTGATTCTCTTTGCTTTGCCGGCACAGGCAGAGATTACTCTCTTGAGGTCTGCAAAATGATCGTCGGGACTCATCGGCACCATAAGGGGATTGCCGTCTGCATCTTTAAGGTCGTACATCTTATACTTAACGTTATAGTTAAAGCAGTCGCTGATAATGAAAAGGTCGTAACCTCTGATTGATTCATTGATAACACCTTTACCTTCACCGGTAGCAAATCTCGGGAAATTAGCCTTGATAATATAGGAATCTCTGTAATAACCTTTAAGATGAAGATTATTTGTGTCGGATGATTCAAACTTCGCACGGCATTCAAGAATCTGATTGCTTACCCTCTCTGCAATTTCTTCGCAGCCTTTCATTGCAATAATACCAAGACGACCCTGAGGAATTGTGTCAAGATATTCGATTAAAGTTGTAGACATAATGTTTTACCCCCATTAAATATTATACATCTTTTATTACACAAAAAGTGTCACACATATATTTTACTTTTTTCGTCAAAGTTTTCAATAGATTTTCTGAAAACTTTATATAGAAAATATTAGAATTATTTTGCCATATTTTGTATATTCTTACAATATAATTTAATTGAAGCCCTAAATATAGCATTTATCAACGGTTACCACAAGGCAAAAACGTTCATTTACGGCTTTCATTTTCTTTTCGAGAATATAAATAAGTTCCTTATCGGACAATTTAAAAGAATAGGGAACAACAACATCAAAAATAAGATTTGTGTGGGTTGGTCCGTCAACGACTCTGAAGTCGTGAATTGACATTTCACTGCTGATTTCAAGAACGTTTTTCATAACGAGTTCTTTTAATGAGTTAATCTTTTCATCTTCTGTCACAATCGGGTCAAGATGAATAACGAGTTCAATTCCGAAATTTTCTTTAACCTGTTTTTCGATAAGATCGATGGTATCATGAGCCTTAATCATATCTTCGTCAGCGGAAATTTCTGCGTGAACCGTTGCGAAGGTGTTAGTTGCACCGTAAGAATGTATGATAAGGTCGTGAATACCTGCAATTTCTTCGTGGGAAAGGATGAATGAAACAAGTTCGTTGACAAGTTCTTTTGAAGGCGGTACGCCGATAATTACGCTCACTGTTTCTTTAAGTACACCGAAACCTGCGTAAAGGATAAAGAGCGAAACTATAATACCTGCGTATCCGTCTAAAGAAACACCGAAAAATAATTTTGAAAGAACAAGTGAAGCAAGGGTTATCCCCGTTGCGACAGAGTCGCTTATACTGTCAGCGGCAACGGCGGACATAGCAGGGGAATCAATGCGTTTTCCGAGAGTTCTGTTGAAAAAGGATAACCACACTTTTCCGAGAATTGACACGCAAAGTACGGTGACAACAGGCAGGGAAACAGTCACTTCTTCAGGATTTCTGATTTTATCTATTGAAGATTTGATCAGTTCGTAACCCATAAGTTCAACAATGAAGCCAACAATTAAAGCGGCTATGTACTCAATTCTGCCGTGACCGAACGGATGTTCTTTGTCAGGTTTTCTTCCTGCGAATTTAAAACCGATGAGAGTAACTATGCAGGAAGCGGCATCAGACAGATTGTTGATAGCATCTGCCGTAATTGCAACACTGTTTGAAATAACGCCGACAAGATACTTGAACACTGAAAGTATGATGTTGACAACTATGCCGACAACGCTTCCGAGGGTGCCGTATTTTTCACGGACAACGGGGCTGTTGGTATTTTTGTAATCTTTGACAAACAAACGCAAAAGAAGATCAGTCATAAGGGTTTCTCCGATTATTGATTAACTATGTGAACATCAAGTTGATTAAAAGGTATTGAAATTCCGTTTTCATCGAAAGCGTATTTGACTTTTTCCTGCATATCGAAATATATATTCCAATAATCACGGGATTTGCACCATACACGAAGAGAAAGGCTGATACTGCTTGCTTCGTAGGCGCTCACATACACTTCAGGGAGAGGCTCTTTGAGTATTTTTTCGTTTTCGAGAGAAGTGCTCATAAGAAGACTCTTTGCCTTGGCAATATCAGAGGAGTAACTGACTGAAAACATGAAATCAACACGTCTGTTTTCTTCTGTGGAGTAGTTGATTATCGGGTGAGTTGTAATGTCGGAGTTAGGCACAACAATACGCTTGTTATCGCCGGTTGTAATAACTGTATACATAAATCTGATGTCTGCAACATTGCCGGTTATACCGTTAATTTCAACGAAATCGCCTGTTTTGAAGGGATGGTTTATCAGAATTTGTATACCGCTGGCAAATTGAGCAACGCTTGCCTGCAAACCTAAACCTGCCGTTACACCTGCGGCGCCGATGGCGGCAAGAACGGAATTTATGTTAATGAACATTGAAAGGGCAGCCATAATTGATGCAATTTTTATTACAGCGGATACGATACGCTTGATGAAGTTGTAAACAGAAGGGTCAACACCTCTTGCGCTGAGTGCTTTGACCGTGAGTTTACTTAAAAGTCTTGCTAAAAACCAGCCGATAACCACCACGACAACTGCTATGATAATTGTGGGCAGTTTTTCTGTTATTTTGCCGACAATATCCATTGTTTCCCACCATGACGAAACATTTTCTGCCGCTTGCGACGCATCAACAAACTGACCGTTTTCGTCAAGGAAAATGTTGCTTGTTGTAGTTGCGTCGGTAGTTGAAGTAACTTCAAGGGGAATTAAATTGAATAATTTCATTGATATGCACCTCCATACCCATAAATATTATCATATTTTAAAGCATTTTTCAACTTTTTTCTCTAGACAAACAGTGATGCTGTAATTATAATTTGAAAATGAATTTCAATTTCATTTTGAGGTGTAACTATGGAAAGAATCTCTTATAACACTAAACAGAAAAATCTGATTTTGGCATTTCTTAAAGATAATACTGATAAACAGCTTACATGTGACGAAATTGTTTCTCTTATAAATTCATCGGGCAGTCTTGTCGGTAAAACAACAGTTTACCGTTATCTTATCAAACTCGCCGAAGTCGGAGAACTGAGAAAAATAATTGATGCAAAAGATAAAATAACACGTTTTCAGTATATTGACAAGGAACTTCATTGTCATAGTCATATGCATCTTAAATGCCTTTCCTGCGGTGAATTTATTCATCTCTGTTGCGATTTTATGAACGGTGTTAACGAGCATATTTCAAAGCATCATAATTTTACGGTTGATAATTCCAAAACAGTGCTTTACGGGCTTTGTGAAAAATGCAGCGCAAAAGAAAAGGGGTAATATATGTCACTTATCAGTTGTAACAATGTAACGCTCAGTTATGAAAATGCCGTTGTGGTGAAAAATCTTAATTTTCATGTTGAGGCAGGCGACTATCTTTGCATTGTCGGTGAAAACGGTAGCGGTAAAAGCACTCTTATAAAGTCGATGCTCGGTCTTAAAGAAACGGCAAGCGGTCATCTTCATATGGGTGACGGACTTAAAAGCAAGGAAATCGGTTATCTTCCCCAGCAGACGACAGCACAGAAAGATTTTCCTGCAAGTGTATACGAGGTTGTTATTTCAGGCTGCATTACTTCAAAGGGCGGTCGCATATTCTTTTCTGCAAAAAACAGAAAAACCGCTATTGAGAATATGAAACGTCTTGATATTCTCGAACTTAAAAATAAGTGTTACAGAGAACTTTCCGGCGGTCAGCAACAGAGGGTGCTTCTTGCAAGAGCATTGTGTGCCACGAAAAAGATGCTTTTACTTGATGAGCCCGTCACGGGTCTTGACCCTGTCGTTACGGCGGATTTTTATAACCTCGTTGAAAAAATAAACAAGGATTTCGGTATAACGATTATTATGGTTTCCCATGATTTATACTCTGCTGTCAAGAACGCCGATCACATTCTTCATTTAAAGAAAGACGGCAGTTTTTTCGGCACAACCGAAGAATACAAAAGCAGTGCTTTTTACAGAAATTTTTCGGGAGGTAAAGACAGATGAGTGATGTGTTAAATTTACTTTTTTCCCAGCAATTTCTTTTAAGAGCACTTGTTGTCGGTATACTTATATCTCTGTGTGCCTCGCTTCTGGGCATAAGTCTTGTTCTTAAAAGGTTTTCGATGATTGGTGACGGTCTTTCACACGTTGGCTTCGGTGCTATGGCAATTGCGCTTGCGGCAGGTGTTGCACCGCTTTATTTCGCTTTGCCGATTGTTATTGTTTCAGCGTTTTTCCTTCTTCGTATGAGTGAAACAGGTAAAATCAAAGGTGATGCTGCTATTGCTTTGATTTCTACCGGTGCACTTGCCGTTGGTGTTATGGTTACTTCTATGACATCGGGAATGAATATTGATATTTATAATTATATGTTTGGCAGTATACTTACTATGAGCGACGGAGATGTGCTTATTAGTCTTATACTTTCAGCGGTTGTAATTACTCTTTATGTTATTTTTTATGACGAAATCTTTGCAGTGACTTTTGATGAAAGTTTTGCAAAAGCAACGGGCACTAAAACTTCCGTATATAATATGCTTATTGCGGCACTCACTGCAGTAACTATTGTAATCGGTATGCGAATGATGGGTGCACTTCTGATTTCTTCGCTTATTATTTTCCCGACGGTAACTTCAATGCGTCTTTGTAAAAGTTACCGACGGGTTGTTGCAGTCAGTGCTGTTGTTTCTGTTTTTTGTTTCATTTCGGGACTTATCTTTTCCATCGGTTATGAGGCACCTACGGGCGCAAGCGTTGTGTGTGTAAACATATTTATGTTTATATCTTTTTTTGCTGTAAAATTTGTTAAAGAAAAGGTCTTTGCAGGTAAATCGAAGATTATAGGGAATATCGGCGTAACGGTAACATCTCTGTTTTTTGTGATTATTTATCTGTTTGTTTTCTTAGGTTCAAGTGCTTCTTTTTATGTGAAAGAAAAGACGACGGTAGTAACAACAACTTTTGCTCAGTATGATTTTGCGAAAAATATTGTCGGTGACAGGGGAGAGGTCATTATGCTTCTTTCTCCCGGCGAAGAAAGCCATACCTATGAGCCAACACCGAAAGATATTATGAAAATCAAAGAGTGCGACGTTTTCGTTTACGGTGGCGGTGAATCTGAAAAGTGGACGGACTCAATACTCGAATCTGTCGGTACAGACATTGAGGTCGTTAAAATGATGGACGTTGTTAATCTTTATGAAGAAACTTATACCGAAGGTATGGAGGAAGAACACGAAAACGAACACGAAGAGGAAACCGAGTATGACGAGCACGTCTGGACTTCGCCTTTGAATGCAATTGAAATTACTAAAGCTATCTGTGATGCACTTATGAAAGTTGATAACGAAAATGCAACTTTTTATGCCCGACAGACTGAAAAATATGTTGCCGAGTTGACTGCTCTTGATGAAAAATTTCAGCAAGTCACGGAAAATGCAAAGAGAAGTTATATTGTTATAGGTGACAGATTTCCGCTGAGATACCTTACGGAAAGGTATTCTCTTTCATATTATGCGGCTTTCCCCGGGTGCTCTGCTTCCGTTGAGGCAAACCCCGTCACAATAGCATTTCTGATTGATAAGGTTAAATCTGAAAATTTACCCGTTGTTTTTAAAGTGGATCTGAGTTCAGGTCTTGTGGCATCTTCAATCAGTAGGGAAACCGACGCTGAAATTATGACTCTTTATTCCTGCCATGTTATTTCAGCCGAGGATTTCGAAAACGCAGAAAGTTATATAAGCCTTATGGAAAGAAATATCAAGGCACTAAAAGTTGCTTTATATTAAAATACAGTTGCTCTGCCGAAAGGCAGGGCGTTTCAGTAGAAATATTTGCACTTTAATTTTAAAGGATAAAATATTGATTTAATTCAAGGATTGTTGTATAATCAATAGATGTATTATTTATCTATATAAAGGAATTGGTTAAATGGCAGTTAATGTAATTTATAAATCTATACCAACTCTTGCTCTCAGGGGAATTGTGCTTTTCCCGGGAATGAGTTTTCATTTTGATGTTGGCAGAAAAAAGTCTGTTGAAGCAATAAAGAGCGCAATGAATAAGGAT
Organism: uncultured Faecalibacterium sp.; assembly: GCA_964397395.1. Lineage (GTDB taxonomy): Bacteria > Bacillota > Clostridia > Oscillospirales > Acutalibacteraceae > UBA6857. The sequence continues at coordinate 35,944 of CAYNIN010000002.1, read as the reverse complement.
CAGAAAATTTTCCTTGTTACTCAGCAGGATGTTTCTGTTGAAGACCCTGCACCTTTTGAGCTTTATTCCGTTGGTGTTGTGGCAAACATCAAGCAGGTTATAAAGTCGCCCGACAACAAGTTTATGCGGGTTGTTGTTGAGGGCGTTTCAAGAGCGGTTATAAGCAGTTTTGTTCAGGAGTCGCCCCATTTTGTCTGCGATGTTAAAGAGAAGAAATCAACATCTTTGAAAAGTGCAGATCCTAACAGAATTACCGCATCAATCAGAAAAGTTAAAGATGCCTTTGACCGCTATCTTCAGTTTGCCGCAAAAGAAGTTGAAGACGTTGCGGCACAGGTTTTTTTCTCGGAAAATCCCGATGAAATTGCCGATACCATTGCAAGCAGTGTTGTAAGTGACTATAAAACAAGGCAGTATCTTCTGGAAGAATTTAATCCGATTTTCCGTCTTGAAAAACTTTACTCTGTACTTCTTACGGAAACGGATATTCTTCGTATTGAAACTATGATTGAGTCTAAAGTGGAAGGACAGATGGACAAAAATCAGAAGGAATATTATCTTCGTGAAAAAATGAAAGTCATTTCAGGTGAACTCGGTGAAGGTGAAGATGCTCTAACTGAAATACAAAATTACAGAGAAAAAATTTCAAAACTTGATTGTACCGATGAAATCAGAAAAAAACTGACAGCAGAGTGCGATAAACTTTCCAAAATGCAGGGCGGAAGTGCCGATGCTTCTATTGTCAGAAGTTATCTTGATACGGCTCTTTCAATGCCTTTCGGAAGTTTTACTGAAGATTGTTTGGATATTTTCAAAGCAAGAAAAATTCTTGATGACGAACACTTCGGTCTTAATAAAGTCAAAGAACGTTTTATTGAAATGCTTGCAGTCAGAGCAAGAACCGACAACACAAAGGGCAGTATAATTTGTCTTGCGGGCCCTCCTGGTGTCGGTAAAACATCTGTTGTTCGCTCTGTTGCGACGGCTATGAACAGAAAGTATGTACGGCTGTCTTTAGGCGGTGTAAGTGATGAGGCGGAAATCAGAGGTCACAGAAAAACTTATGTCGGTGCTATGCCGGGCAGAATAGTAAACGCTCTTGTTCAGGCAAAAACGTTCAACCCCATTATTCTTCTTGATGAAATTGACAAACTCGGCAAAGATTATAAAGGTGATCCTGCCTCTGCAATGCTGGAAGTGCTTGACCCCGAACAGAATTTCGGTTTCAGGGATAATTATATGGAATTTCCCGTTGATTTAAGCAAAGTGCTTTTCATCACAACGGCTAACGATATCAGCACCATTCCTAAACCGCTTTATGACAGAATGGAGATAATCGAACTTACAAGTTACAGTCCCGAGGAAAAGTTCTGTATTGCAAAAAATCACCTTATTAAGAAGCAGATTTCTCTTCACGGATTAACAGGCAACAGTATACGCTTTACAGATAATGCCATACACTTTCTTATTGAGTGTTACACGAGAGAAGCGGGTGTAAGACGTCTTGAACAGGTTATCGGTGCTCTTTGCAGGAAAAGTGTTGTAAAACTCTGTGATGGCTCAGTTAAAAGAATTACCGTTACGAAGGAACTTATAAGTGAACTTCTCGGGCCTGAAAAATACAAAAAAGAAACTGTTCTTTCGGAAAATCTGACAGGTGTAGTTAACGGTCTTGCCTGGACAAGCGTCGGCGGTGAAATGCTTCAGGTTGAATGTGTTATTATGGACGGTGACGGCAAAATCGAACTTACAGGTTCTCTCGGTGACGTTATGAAAGAGTCTGCAAGAGCGGCGTACAGTTATATAAGAAGCGTTGCCGACAAATACGGTATTGATAAAGAACTTTTCACAAAGAAGAATATTCATATTCATGTGCCTCAGGGTGCAGTGCCCAAAGACGGACCTTCGGCGGGTGTTACAATTTCAACTGCACTTCTTTCGGTACTTACAGGCAGAAAGGTTAAATCTGACGTTGCTATGACGGGCGAGATTACACTTACGGGCAGAGTTCTTGCTATCGGCGGTCTGAAAGAAAAATCAATGGCGGCATATAAAGCAGGGGTGAAAAAGATAATCATTCCTGAAGGCAATATCAGCGATTTATGGGAAATTGACAGTGTTGTCAAGGAAAATGTTGAATTTATCGGTGTAAGCAGAATTGATGAGGTTTTCTGCTCGGCACTTTGCGAAAATACCGACTCTGACGAAAAATCAAAGGTCATCTTTGAACCTCACGATATAATAATTAAAGGCAGGAGGGAAGCAGATGAGATTCGATAACGCAGAATTTGAAACCTCTTTCGGTGTGGCTTCTCAACTTAATAATTCCGATTTACCTGAAATTGCTTTTTCGGGTAAATCGAATGTGGGCAAGAGTTCGCTTTTGAATAAACTTCTCGGCAGAAAATCTCTTGCAAGAGTTAGTTCTATGCCGGGCAAAACCGTAACTATAAATTTTTTCAGACTTGACAACTGCCGTTTTGTTGACTTGCCGGGTTACGGCTATGCAAAGGTTTCTCACAGCGAAAAAATCAGATGGGCAGAACTTATGGAGTCCTATTTTTCATCTGACAGAGATTTGCGTCTTGTTGTGCAGCTTATGGATATGCGTCACGCACCGGGTAAGCAGGACATTGAAATGATTGAGTATATGAGAGCCAATGATATTCCTTTCATCGTGGCTCTTACAAAGTGCGATAAACTCAACAAAGGAGAAAGATTAAAACAACTTGAAGAAATCTGCGGAGTCCTTTCCAAGTACGGAAACATCAGTGTTGTTCCTTTCTCCGCTTTAAAAGGTGACGGCGTTGATGAATTAAGAAATCTTATTGCAAAAGCGGTTGAAGAATAAGAGGTAACCTATAATGAAAAATATGTTAACTGAAAAACTTAAGAAAAGTCCTGTTATTGCAGGAGTTAAAAATATTGAAAGTTTTGAGGATGCGTTAAATTCTTCCTGCGATATCATTTTTCTTCTTTGCGGAAATATTTTCAATCTGAAAGATCTTGTAAAAAGGGCAAAAGATAAAAATAAGATGATTTTTATTCACGTTGACCTTGTTGAAGGTTTTTCAAGGGATAGCGTTGCTCTCGAATATATCAGCAAAGAAATTAAGCCCGACGGAATTATTTCAACTAAAAACAACCAACTCAAAACTTCAAAATCAATGGGTATGTTAACGGTGCAGAGGATTTTCATTATTGACTCGCTTTCAATCGATACGGCTATCAAGGCTTCGAAAATGATCAATCCCGACGCTATTGAAATTATGCCCGGTATTATGCCGAGAATTACAAAGACTTTCAGCACTTCTCTTGATATGCCTGTTATTGTGGGCGGTCTTGTGAGAGAAAGCGAGGATATTATAAATGCACTTTCCAGCGGTGCGCTGGGTGTTTCAACATCATCAAATAAACTTTGGGAGATGAATGTATGACTTATATTCGTAAATTCAAAGAAAAAGATAAGGAAAATCTTCACCGCATCTGTATTGAAACGTCATCTTTGCCGACGGAAACCGAAAAAGAAAGAAAGTTTCTGACGCTGATGTACAATGACTATTATACCGAAGCGGAGCCCGATAACTGCATTGTTGCAACAAACGAAGAAGATGAAGCCGTCGGATATGTTATCTGTGCTGAGAATTTTGACAGATACTATAAAATTTTTACAAAAATTTATCTGCCCGAAATCAAAGAACTCGGTATAAGTTACTTTGTCGCTTCTCTGGGTGAAATTATGCTTCACAGGGCATTTTCAAAAAAGTATCCTGCTCACTTACATATTGATATTCTGCCCGTTTGCCAGGGAAAAGGTGTTGGTTCGGCACTTATAAATGAACTTAAAGACTCTCTTGCAGAGAAAGACATTCACAGCGTTATGCTTTCTTGCGGACTGAGCAATACGAGAGCCATTAAATTTTACAAGAAAAACGGTTTTAAAGTTGTTAAAAAAATTTTGGGCAGTTGTATAATGGCTTGCGAATTTTAATTGTACATAAATGTATAAGCATCTTTTTTCGGTTAATAATATTCACAAAAGGAGTTGAGAAAAGATGCTTGACAAAATTGCTTTGGTACTTACAATTATCGGCGGTATCAACTGGGGTCTTATCGGTATTTTTCAGTTTGACCTTGTTGCGTGGATATTCGGCGGTCAGAGTGCCATAATATCAAGAATAATTTACACACTCATTGCTCTTGCTGCAATCTGGTGCATATCATTACTGTTTCAGGACAGATGCGGTGCAAGAGATACAAAAGCAGAATAAAGATAATGCTCCGTAAGGGGCGTTATTTTTTTTGCTTAGTTTTTATTGATTTTTTAAGCAGTTTAGTTTATAATTATAAAGATTATATGATAGTGGGGGGTATTTTGCTTTATGGATATAAAGGAACTCTGTTTTTCTCTTGCAGATAAATGCGGTACATCGGGTGACGAAACTGAAGCGGCGAAGTATGCAATGAGCATTTTAAGTGAGTTTATGCCTTGCTCTGTCGATACTCTCGGCAATGTAACAGGATCTTACGGGAAAGGGAAAACACACGTTCTTCTTGATGCTCATATTGACCAGATTGGTTTTGTAGTAAGAGGGATAGACGAAAAAGGTTTTATACTTATTGATAAAGTCGGCGGCCCTGATGAAAGAATTTTAACGGGCACAGAAGTTTATGTTTACGGCAAGGAAAAACTTTTCGGTGTTATCTGTTCAACCCCTCCGCATCTTCTTTCAGACGAGGATAAAAAAGCAGGAGTAAACGTTAAGAAACTTGCCGTGGATATCGGTCTTTCAAAAGAAGAAGCCGAAAAGAAAGTTGAAATCGGCGACAGAATAATTTTAAGACATAATCAGGTTTCGCTTTTGGGTGACAATATATCTTCGGGTGCTTTTGATGACAGGTGCTCTATGGCGGCAATTTTAAGGGCTCTTGAAAAGGTGAAAGGTAAAATTAACAATCTTACTCTTACAGTTCTGTTCAGCGTTCAGGAAGAAACGGGAGGAAGCGGTGCAAGAACCGGTTCGTTTTCCGCTATGCCTGATTATGCAATTGCGGTTGACGTTGGCTTTGGTGACGATGCTTACACGGAAAAAGAAATGACAATTAAACTCGGCGGCGGTGCATCAATAGGCATTAGCCCGACTCTTGACCGAGCCCTTACAAAAGAACTTTGTGAAATCTGCAAAGAGAAGAACATACCTTATCAGCACGATGTAATGGGCGGAAGAACAGGTACTAACGCCGACTCAATCAATAATACGGGCAAAGGCGTTAAAACCGCCCTTTTGTCCATACCTCTGAGATATATGCACACGGGTATTGAAGTTATAAATACTGCCGATATTGAAAATACTGCAAAAGTAATTGCGGAATTTCTTCTTAAAAAGGAGGCTGAGGCAAATGCTTGATTTATTAAAAGACCTCTGCCTTATTGACGGAATTTCAGGCAGAGAAGATAAAGTCAGAGAATATATTATTTCCAAAATCAAAGATAAATGTGAATACGAAGTTGACCCGATGGGCAACATTCTTGCTTTTAAAAAAGGTGTAAACAGAGCCGATAAAAAGGTAATGGTATCTGCTCACATGGATGAGGTTGGCTTTATTGCAACATATATTTGCGATAACGGACAGATTAAGTTCACCTCTGTTGGCGGAGTTGACAGTAAAGTTGTACTTGGCAGAACCGTGAGAGTCGGCGAGAGGGGTGTTTACGGTGTTATCGGCAACAAGGCGATTCATCTTTGTCACGGTGATGAAGAAAACAGCGTGCCGAAACTTGATAAACTTTATATTGATATAGGCACTTCGTCAAAAGAAGAAACCGAAAAATATGTTTCTGTCGGTGACAGCATACACTTTGTTTCGGACTTCGTTGAGTTCGGCAACAATAAAATCAAAGCCAAAGCAATTGATGACAGATTCGGTTGTGCCGTAATGATTAAAATGATTGAAAGTGAACTTTTATACGACACTCATTTTGCTTTTCTCGTTCAGGAAGAGGTGGGTTGCAGAGGCGCAGGTCCTGCAGTGTTCAGCATAAGACCGGACTATGCCGTTGTCCTTGAGGCTACTACCGCAGCCGATGTTGCAGGTGTCAGTGAGCAGGATAGCGTTTGCGTTCAGGGTAAAGGTGCTGTCGTATCTTTTATGGACAGGTCAACTTTATATAACAGAGATTTGTTCAAAGGTGCTTTTGCTCTTGCTAAAGAGAATAACATACCCGTACAGACCAAAACTACCGTTGCTGGCGGCAATGATGCTGGTGCAATTCATAAGAGCATCGGCGGTGTATATACTGTTGCCGTTTCACTTCCTTGCAGATACATTCACTCCGCAACTTCTGTTGCCGATAAGAGAGATATGACTGCTTGTTACAATTTGGCAAATGAACTCGTTAAGGTATACGCAAATGGTAAAACTTGTTGAAAACAAACACATTAAATCTGTATCTGATTTTTGCGGTGACGGACTGATAGGAACAAAAATTGCTTGTTTTCTTGATGTTTACGGCACAGATGCATCTTTTTTTAAATGTTGGTACTGTGAATATGAAGGTGCGATTACTTCGGTAATAGCAAAGTTTGAGGACAGCATCCTTCTTCTTTGTCAAGAAAATGCCGACAAAGAAGAAGTTATAGGTTTCTGTCAGATGCTCGGGTATTCATCGCTTATGTGCCATGAAAAAACGGCAGAATTTTTAGGTCTTACTGACTGCATATTAAGGCAGATTTATACAATTAACAGGGTTTGCGGTGACTTCGAAGCCGAAAATCTCGGTGAAGAAAATTACAGGTCTGCTTACAGACTTATCTGTGAAAATATTCCCGACTCTTTTGATGATACAAAGGAGGCGTATCTGTCTTTTTTGTCGGATTTTACTTACAGAAAAAGACGCAGCCGAGCACGTATGAAAGGTATAACCGAAAACGGTTTCCTTCTTTCTACAGCGATGACAGCGGCAGAAACAGATAAAGCGGCACTTATGAGCGGCGTTGCCTGCGATAAGAATACGAGAAAAGCAGGTCTCGGAAAAAGAACCGTTCTCGGTCTTGCGAAAGAACTTTTAAATGAAAATAAAAAGGTGCACATTATTGCTCTTAACGAAAGTGCCGAAGGTTTTTATGAACATATCGGCTTTAATAAGGATAATAAAATTGCGTTTTACGAAAGGTAAAAGATAATGTTTACGTTTGATGAAAGAGTTGAAAAACTTTCATCTTTGGCTCTTGAAAAAGCCAAAGTGAAGTTTGAGGATATAGATGAAATTACAGAGTATAATCAAAGAAAGATGCTCAAGGCATTCATTGATAACGGCGTAAGTGAAGCGATGTTTACCGAAAGTACAGGTTACGGTTACGGTGACAGAGGCAGAGAAACTATTGATAAGGTTTTTGCTCAGGCGGTAGGTGCAGAAGATTCTGTCGTAAGGCACAATTTTACCTGCGGTACCCATACGCTTACTGTTGCTCTTTTCGGTGTGCTTCGTCCGGGTGACACTATGCTCTGCGTTTCGGGCAGACCTTACGACACAATATTGCCCGTTATCGGTATAACGGACAAAGATGCAGGCATGGGCTCTCTTGCGGACTACGGCATCAAGTATGAGGAAATTGCACTTAATAACGACAGGCTCGACTATGATGCTATCGAAGAGCGGCTTCTTAAAGGCTCTGTAAAAATGGTATATATCCAGCGTTCAAGAGGTTACAGCCTTCGACCTTCTCTTTCTGTTACCGAAATTAAAAAGGTTGTTGACATTGCAAGAAAATGCGGCGATGCTATGGTTTTTGTTGACAACTGCTACGGCGAATGGACAGAGAAAATTGAGCCTACGGATGTTGGTGCAGACCTTATTGCAGGTTCTCTTATTAAAAATCCCGGTGGCGGTATTGCCAAAACCGGCGGTTATATTGCAGGCAAGAAGAAATATGTTGAACTTTGTGCTTATCGTATGACCACTCCGGGTCTCGGCAGAGAAGTCGGTGCAACTTTAGGGCAGAGCAGAGATTTGTTTATGGGTATTTTCTCTGCACCTCATGTTGTTGGCGAGGCAATGAAAACTGCTGTTTTCACAAGTGCATTGTTTAATCTTATGGGTTATAAAACCACACCCGAAACCGATGAAACAAGACACGATATTATTCAGGCGGTAAAGCTTAAAGAAGAAAAAAATCTCATTGCTTTTTGTCAGGGGCTTCAAAAGGGCGCTCCCGTTGATTCTTTCGTTACACCTGAGCCCTGGGACATGCCGGGATACGACAGTAAGGTTATTATGTCTGCCGGTGCTTTCACTTTAGGCTCGTCAATTGAACTTTCTGCCGATGCACCTTTGCGTGAGCCTTTTGCAGTCTGGCTTCAGGGCGGACTCAATTTCCACAGTGCAAAGGTTGCCGTTATGTATGCGGCGCAGGAAGTATTGAATGTAAACTGTTAAGGAGAAAATATGGGCAAAAATTTCAAAGGCTTTCCGCCTGATGCTTTTACGCTTCTTGAACTTAATAAATTTAACGACAGTAAGCCTTTTTATGAGTCGGTTAAAGAAGAAATCAAAGCAAAAGCAACAACACCTATGCGTCAGCTTTGTATGGATTTATATGAAGAACTTTATGCTGTTGACGACAAGATGAATCTGATACCCACAAAGATGGTGTCAAGGGTACGCCGTGATACGAGATTTTCAAAGAATAAAGCGATGTACCGTTCAAATATGTGGTGTATGTTTATGAGGGACAAACATTCTTGGCGTGTTATGCCTTGTATGTGGTTTGAATATTATCCCGAAAGTTATAACTACGGCGTTGGATTTTTTCATGCTGAACCGTCAGATCTTGAAGTTTTTCGTCAGGTACTGTCGGAAAATCAGAAAGAATTTAAATACGCTTTAAGACAAATGGAAATTGTTGGTGCTCATCTTGTGATTGATTGCTTTAAGAAAGAAAAAGCAGGTACTGACAAGATTGAAGAAAGTCTTAAACAGTTTTATAATGCCAAAAGTTTTTTCTTCATTTATGAAGATTACGATATGAGCAAACTTATTGACGGCAGTATCGAAGAGGAACTTCGGTATGCAATCAGGGCTTATGCTCCGATGTACAAGTTTTTGCTTAAAGTTACTGATAAAATATACGAAAAGGGTGATTGATTATGAGATCCTTGCTTTATCTTAAAAGCGGCTCCGATGTCAGAGGTACCGCCGCTGAAGGTGTCGAGGGCGAAAATATTGAACTTACCGATGAAACTGTTTTTGCTGTTACGGTGGGTTTCTGCAAATGGCTTAAAGAAAATAATTATACGGGCAAGAAAATTGCCGTTGGTCACGATTCGAGAATTTCAGCATCAAGAATTAAAAATCAGGTTATAAATGCTCTTGCAGAGTTTGACATGGACATTATTGACTGTTCTTATGCTTCAACGCCTGCAATGTTTATGACTACCGTTGACCTTAAATGTCAGGCTTCGGTGCAGATTACCGCAAGTCATCATCCTTTCAATAAAAACGGACTTAAATTTTTCACCCGTGACGGCGGACTCAATCCCGAAGATATTGAACGTATTCTCATTCTTGCAACAGAGCCGTACGAAAGAAAAAATCTTCCTTCAAAGGTAACTGAACTTGACTATATGGCTCAGTATGCCGAAAACCTCAGAAATATGATTAAAGAGGGGGTTAACGCCGAAGATTACGACCATCCTCTCAAAGACTACAAAATCATCGTTGATGCAGGTAACGGTGTCGGCGGATTTTATGCTACGGATGTGCTTGCTCCCTTGGGTGCAGATATTACGGGAAGTCAGTTTCTTGAAAAAGACGGTATATTTCCCAATCATAAGCCTAACCCCGAAGATAAAAAGGCTATGGAGTCGATTTGCAAGGCTACTGCCGAAAACAAGGCTGACCTTGGGATAATTTTTGATACCGATGTTGACAGAGCAGGTTGCGTTGACTCAAACGGTAAGGAAATCAACCGCAACAGACTCGTTGCTCTTGCATCTGTTATTGCTCTTGAAAACTGTCAAGGCGGCACAATTGTCACCGATAGTGTAACTTCGACAGGGCTTTCGGAATTTATTAAAAATCTCGGCGGTGTACATTTAAGATACAAACGAGGTTACAGAAACGTAATCAATAAACAACTTTCTCTTGAAAGTGAGGGAATCAGTTGTCCTCTTGCTATGGAAACATCGGGTCATGCGGCGTTTAAGGAAAATTATTACCTTGATGACGGTGCATATCTTGTAACCAGAGTAATAATCAAAATGGCTCAGATGGGCAGAGAAGGCAAAAATCTTGAAGCTCTTATTGAAAATCTCAAGGAGCCTGCTGAAGCTTATGAACTTCGCTTCAAAATCAATGAAAGCGATTTCAGAAATTACGGTTTAAATGTTATTGATGAATTAACAAAGTACGCTGAAAAAACAGCAGATTTGCGTCTTGCCGACGATAATTATGAAGGTGTCAGAATTTATTTTGACGGTGAAAAAGAAAAAGGCTGGCTTCTTTTAAGGCTCAGTGTACACGACCCGATTATGCCGCTTAACATTGAAAGTGACGTTAAGGGCGGCTCAAAATCCATTGCGGAAAAGTTCAGTTCTTTCATAAATAAATTTGACAAACTTGATTTGACTGTACTTGATAATTTTATTAAAAACAATCTTTAAAGGAGAAAACAATGTCAAAAGAAAAACAAAAATGCTGTCACAAAACTTCCGTAGGCGGTCAGGCTCTTATTGAAGGCATTATGATGAACGGCCCGAAAGGTGCCGCTGTTTCGGTAAGAACTCCTGACGGCACCATTGACACGGAAATGGTTAAATTCAAGCATATTAAAGATAAGATTAAATTTTTAGGTTGGCCCCTCATAAGAGGTGTGGTAAACTATGTTGAAACAATGATTTTCGGTTACAAGTGCCTTATGATGTCTGCGGATAAATCGGGTCTTGAAGATATCGAAAGCGAAGAAACCGAGTCCAAACTTGACAAGTGGCTTAGTGAACATCTTAACAAAAAGGTTATGGGTGTTATTACGGGTATTGCTTCCCTAATCGGCGTAGGTCTTGCTTTTATTCTTTTCTTCTATCTTCCTACCCTTGCCGCTGACTTTATCAACAAGTTAACAGGCGAAGCACTGACCAATTTCAGAGCACTTTTTGAAGGTATTATCCGTATGGTGATTTTCGTTGCTTATATTGCTCTCGTTTCGCTTATGAAGGATATTAAAAGAACTTTTATGTATCACGGCGCAGAGCATAAGACTATTTTCTGCTATGAAAATGACCTTGAGTTAACCGTAGAAAACGTAAGAAAAATGTCACGTTTTCATCCCCGTTGCGGTACAAGTTTCATCTTTGTAATTATCATTATCAGTGTTATAATTTCATCGGCTGTTTCGGTCATTGCTCCCGAACTTCGTGATCAGAGAATTATATGGATGGCAATTAAAATTCTTGTATTGCCTCTTGTAACGGGTATCAGTTATGAGTTCATCAAGTATGCAGGTAAACACGACAATCTTTTTGTGAAAATTCTTGCCGCCCCGGGTCTTTGGATGCAAAGACTAACAACAAAAGAACCCGACGACAGTATGATTGAAGTTGCAATTGAGGCTTTCAAGGCTGTTATCACCGACAACAAAGAGGATGATGCCGTATGACTTTAAGAGAACTTTACTCTCATTGTCTGAAAGAAGCGGAAGGTGTAGACAACAAAGAAAAGGAAATTCGTCACATAATTAAAAAGGTGCTTTTTGTTGACGATACATATTTTCTGCTCAATTCCGACAAGGAAGTTTCAGAAACTGAAAGTGATAAGGTTCTTTCAATGGTGTCGGAAAGAGTAAAGGGCAAACCTTTACAGTATATTCTCGGTGAGTGGGATTTTTACGGCAGAACTTTTTCTGTGGGGGAAGGTGTTCTCATACCAAGACCTGAAACCGAAGAACTCTGCGAAAAAATTATTGAACTGTGCCTTGATAAAAAGGGACTTACTGTTTTAGATTTGTGTTCGGGCAGCGGTTGCATCGGACTCACGCTTAAAAATGAGTTGAAATGCCCGGAGGTTTACTGCATTGAAAAGTCGGAAAAAGCAGCAAAATATCTCTTTGAAAATGCCGAAAAACTTTTGTGCGATAAATCAAAGGTAATTATCGGCGATGTGCTGAAAATAGAGGATTTTCAAGGTCTTCCCGCTTTTGATGTTATTGTTTCAAATCCGCCCTATATCAAAACCGAGGAACTTGGCGGACTTCAAAAGGAAGTGCAGTCGGAACCTTCAATGGCGCTTGACGGCGGAAAGGACGGATATATTTTCTACAGATATATCTGTGATAAGTGGATCGCTATGCTTAAGGATGGCGGACTGATTGCTTTTGAATGCGGTGAAGGGCAAAGCGAAAAAATCGCCGATATGCTTCGGGAAAGAAATTTCAGTACACATATATACAAAGATTTTTGCGGCACAGACAGATTTGTTTTCGGAAGGAAGAATAATTATGATTTTTGATTTAATCAGAGACGGTTTATCAATTGAACTAATACTAAATTTACTTGTGCGTGTTTTCATAATATTTTGTGTTTTGCCTATTCATGAGTTTGCTCACGCCTTCGTGGCATATAAACTCGGCGATAAAACGGCAAAATATTCAGGCAGAATGACAATGAATCCTCTTGCACACATTGATCCCATCGGCTCACTTATGATTTTGCTTGTAGGGTTTGGTTATGCAAAGGCTGTGCCTGTCAATATGCGTAATTTCAAAAGAGAAAAAAGAAAGCAGTATATGGCAATTACTGCTTTGGCAGGCCCCGTGTCTAACGTAATTATGGCGTATCTTTTCATGGTTTGTTTCTGTGTTATTGAGTATGCTTCGGGCGGCTATGCATCTGGTTTTATTTACTATCTGGCACTTTTCTTTACCTATGCAGCAAGTATAAACGTTTCTCTTGCAGTGTTTAACCTTTTACCTATTCCGCCTCTTGACGGCTCAAGAATTTTAAGCGTTATCATACCCGACAGATACTACTACAAAATAATGCAGTACGAAAGATATATTGTTTATGCTGTATTCTTACTCATTGTTTTCGGTGTGCTTGACACGCCCATCTCTGTTCTTTCAAACCTCATTTACAGAGGTGTTTATTATCTTGCATCGCTTCCGTTTAGTTTAATTTAATAAGGTGAATTATGGAAAAAATCCAATATAAATTAGATGTATTTGAAGGGCCGATGGATCTGCTTTTGCATCTTATAAACAAACACAAACTGAATATTAACGATATACCCATTTTTGAACTTGTTGAGCAGTATACCGATTATGTTCGTCAGATGGAAGAAGCGGATATGGAAATTGCAAGTGACTTTCTTGAAATGGCTGCAAGGCTTGTATATATCAAGTCTGTTTCGCTTTTACCCGTGCATGAAGAAGCAGAAGCCCTCAAGAGAGAACTCACGGGCGAACTCATCGAATACCGTGACTGCAAAATTATGGCGGGAAAGATAGCGGAAAAAGCAGACGGATTTGACTATTTTTATAGGCCGGCTATGAAAATTGAGTCTGATAAAAAGTATGAACGTTTGCACGAAAGTGATGAACTTTTCAGATTTTATCTTTCTGCAGTTGGCAGAGGCAAAAGAAAACTTCCGCCGCCCCTTGATGCTTTTACTGCTATTGTTTCAAGAAAAATAGTGTCCGTTGCATCAAGAATAAGCGGTATATATAACAAATTCAGGACTTCAGGTAAGAGAAGATTTGCCGACTTTTTCAATGATGCGTCTTCACGTTCGGAGATGGTTGCAACTTTCCTTGCGATGCTTGAACTTATAAAGGCAAATAAAATAAAAGTTGACGGTGAAGATGAAAGTCTGACTGTTGCTGTTTGCGAAGATACAGATTTAAACGATGAATCCTTCACAGGTGAATTTGAGGAATATTCAGAAATTTTAACAGAATCGGAGTATAAAAACAATGGATAAGAAATTACTTGCAACGGTGGAAGCGGTGCTTTTTGCCGTGGGCGAACCTACGGAAATATCACGTATTTCCCAGGCTCTCGGTATTGATGTTCTGGTGCTTGAAGAAGCAATTGAAACCCTCGGGAAAAAGTACGACAAAGAAGAATCGGGTATCTGTGTGCTGAAACTTGAAGACAGATATCAACTTTGTTCAAAGACCGAATTTGCTGACAGTATCAGAAAAGTAATTGAAGTAAAGAAAAATGCACCTTTATCTCAGGCGGCATTCGAAGTTCTTGCAATTGTTGCTTATAATCAGCCTGTTACAAAGGCTTTTATCGAACAGATAAGAGGTGTTGACTGTTCCGCAGTTATCTCAAATCTTTGTCAGAAATCTCTGATCGAAGAAAAGGGCAGACTCGAACTTCCGGGCAGACCTCTCATTTACGGTACAACACCGGAATTTTTGCGCTGTTTCTGTATTTCTTCTCTTGATGAACTTCCTCCTTTGCCTGAAAATAAAGCAAATGATGAAAATTCGGAAAATTTGACACACGAAACAGTTGACGAAAACTGATTTTTGGAGTAACATATAATAAATGGACAAGAAAGGGTGAGATTGTGGCAGGTTTTCAGATTGTTTTGTCGGTAATTGTCGGCATAATTCTTTTGATTGTTTTGATTTTATCAATACCTGTTAAGGTTTCACTCGGCTTCGACGATAAGATCCGCCTTTCAGTTAAATATCTGTTTCTTAAATTTGATATTTTACCTGCAGGTCCTAAAAAGGAAAAGTCGGATAAACCGCCGAAAGAGCCTAAACCGCCAAAAGAAAAGACCGAACAGCCTCGGGTCGAAAAGAAGCCTAACCCTATTGTTGAAATGGTTAAAGCAAACGGTTTTGACGGTATGATGGTTGTTATCAAAAATCTTGGTGAAGTTCTCGGTGTATACGGCGGAAAACTTTTTAAAAGCGTTGTCTTTGATGAAATAACAGTACATATTTCCGTCGGTACGGGCGACTCCGCCGCAACAGCAATCAAATACGGCAAAATATGCCAGAAAGTTTATCCTGTAATGGGCTTTATCTGTGCGAATAATCTTGTAAGAAAGTATGACATTGTTGTTGAACCTGATTTTCTTGCAAACAAAACAGAAGGTGACTTTTATTGCGATATGAACGTCACAATCAGAAAAATAATCAATGCAACAATCGGTTTGGCGGTAAGATTGGTATTCAAAGTGCTTCTTAAATTTTTTACGGGCGCTAAAGAAAATAAAAAAGAAAACATTGCAAATGACTCACAAACAATGAAAGGATGATATATTATGTCAGAAAAATCAGCAGGTGCAATCCTCTCCTCAACAATCGAAAAAATCCGTGATCTTGTTGACACAAGCACAATTATCGGCGAGCCCATTTATGCAGAGGGCGGCACAACAATCATTCCCGTTTCAAAGGTTACATACGGCTTTGCTTCAGGCGGTGCAGACTTCCCCTCAAAGAGTTCAAAGGAACTTTTCGGCGGCGGAGGCGGCGCAGGCGTAACAATTACACCCGTTGCTTTTCTTGTAGTGAGCGACGGTGAAGTTACTCTCAAACACATCACTGCTTATGACAATGCTGCAGAAAGAGTCGTTAACCTTGTTCCTGAAATGTTTGATAAGGTTACAGGTCTTATGAAGAAGACAAAAAAGGATGAAATTGTTTCTTCCGCAGAAGAAGTTTGATTAAATTTCATTTTTCATAAATTTAAATACAACCGCCTGCATATTATTAAAACGGCAGGTGGTTGCTTTGTTAATTAAAAAGATATTTATTTTTCTGTTTTTGATTTTTACTCTCTCAATTTCCGTGTCCGCTACGGGTGTAGGCAACATCAGCGCTGAAAGTGCAGTGGTTATAAATGCCGACACAAAAGAGATTCTATATGAGAAAGATGCCTATTCAAAGCGTTCAATGGCAAGTACAACTAAAATTATGACGGGTATTCTTGCAATCGAGTCGGGCAAACTCAGTTGCGATGTTGAAGTTATACCTGAAGCATTGACTGAAGGCACTTCAATCGGGCTGAAAGTGGGATATGTTCTTTCATTGGAGGCGCTGACTTACGGTATGCTCCTTGAATCCGGAAACGATGCGGCAAATCTTTGTGCTCTGTATCTCGGCGGAAGTTTCGAAAACTTTGCAGATATGATGAACGCCAAAGCAAAAGAAATCGGTATGACGGATACTAATTTTGTCACTCCTTCGGGTCTTGACGCCGACGAGCATTATACAACTGCTTACGATATGTCGCTGCTCGGTGCATACTGTATAGAAAATCCCGTTTTCCGTACTATGTGTTCATCTTCAAGTAAAACTGTTACATATACTGATCCCGAAATGAGAATTACCTTTTACAATCACAATAAACTTCTTGACATATGCGAGGGAGTTTTCGGCATAAAGACGGGTTTTACAAAGAAAAGCGGAAGATGTCTTGTAACCGCCTGCGAAAGAAACGGAGCAACGCTTATTTGTGTTACACTTAATGCAGGTGATGACTGGAATGACCACATTAAACTTTATGACGGTTGTTTTTCTGAACTTTCTGAAAATCTTCTTGTTTCAGAAAGTATAAAAACAGTTAAAATTTTCGGCTCGCCAAAAAATACAATTTCTGTGGAAACAGAAAAATCCGGCTTTTTTTCTGCGGAAGAAAAGGGGAGCACAACAGAAAAAATATATCTTCCCGACATCATATATGCACCTGTTGAGAAAAATGATGTTCTTGGAAAAATTGAATATTACTGCGGCGACAAACTGATGGGTACAAACTTAATTTATGCCGCTGAAGATGCCTCGTGTTCCGAGGAAACCTATACGGAAAAATTCTCGCTTATAGCGTGGATAAAAGATAAACTTAATTTAAATTGAAAGGATATTTTATTATGACAGACGGAAAAGTCAGGCTTCAGAAATACCTTGCAGAAGCAGGTGTTGCTTCAAGAAGAAAAAGCGAAGAACTTATTGAACAGGGTCTTGTCCGTGTTAACGGACAGACGGCTTCAATCGGTGATAAAATTAACCCTAAAAAAGACACGGTAACTGTCCGTGGCAAAAAAATTGTAAAGCAGAAGTCACATACCTATGTTATGCTTCATAAGCCTCGTGGATTTATCACAACAATGAGTGATGAAATGGACAGAAAATGTGTTGCGGAACTTATTAAAGATGTGCCGGGCAGAGTTTACCCCGTCGGCAGACTTGACAGGGACAGTGAAGGTATGCTTCTTTTCACAAATGACGGTGAATTTGCCAATGCTATGACCCATCCTGCAAAACACGTGCCCAAAACTTACAGAGTAACCGTACGGCCGACTGTTACGGAAGAGCAGGTGACCGCTCTTACAACGGGTATTATTATTGATGACAGAAAAACTGCTCCCGCTGAAGTCAGAATTGTAACAAGAGAAGAAGGCAGAGTTGTTCTCGAAATTATACTTTACGAGGGCAGAAACCGTCAAATCAGAAAAATGTGCGAAGAAGTCGGTCTTGAAGTGGCAAGACTTAAAAGAACGGCTATCGGTTCTGTTAAACTCGGTATGCTTAAACAGGGTGATTGGAGAGAACTTACAGAGGAAGAAGTAAGAAAACTTATGATTGCCGCAGGTATGGACAGAAAGAAGAAATAATTATGATACAGT
Organism: uncultured Faecalibacterium sp.; assembly: GCA_964397395.1. Classification (GTDB taxonomy): domain Bacteria; phylum Bacillota; class Clostridia; order Oscillospirales; family Acutalibacteraceae; genus UBA6857. The sequence goes on along the minus strand of CAYNIN010000002.1, from coordinate 18,303 downwards.
TTACACACGAAATAAATGATAAAAATGTTAAATTTACTGCTGAAGAAAACGGTGTTACAATCGGCGACTGTCTTATGAAAATAACCGAAGACTTTGCCGAAGTCTTTTCTCTTTCTTATCAGCAGGACAAGCCTTATGTCGTTGAAGGGCTTTTGCGTTCTGCTTTTAACTATGCAACGCTTAAAAATGTTTATATGGGAAAAGTTACCTGCAAGAACATTGACAAGTTTCTTGATCTTATGAATTTTGAAAAGAAAAACGGCGAGTATGTCAACGATATTCCTTCTATTCTTATGGGTAGTTGTTGCAAGAGATGATGTTGACAAAAGTATAAAAATAAGATATAATTTTAAGGATATAAATAAATTTCTTTTGCACCGAAAGGCAGGAGTTAAAATGATAAGAAGTATGACAGGTTTCGGCAGAGCTCAACAGGTCATTGACGGAATGAGTATCACTGTTGAAATGAAAAGTGTCAATCATAGATATTTTGATTTTTCTTCGAGAGTTCCCAGAACTTACGGCTTTCTTGAGGAAAAACTTAAATCTTTTCTTCAAAGCGAAATAGCAAGAGGTAAAGTTGAATGTTATGTTTCAATCGAAGCCCTTGAAATTGAGGATTGCACCGTTGAAATAAACCATTCTCTTGCATCGGGTTATATTCAGGCTTTGAAGGAACTTTCGGAAAAGTATTCTCTCACAGATGATGTTACAGTTTCATCCGTTGCAAAATATCACGATATTTTTTCTGTTCACAAGAGTGAAGCAGATGAAGAAAGAATATGGTCCGCCGTTAAAACGGTTACAGAAAGTGCTCTTTCTTCCTTTGTTGATATGAGAGAAAAAGAAGGCGAAAAACTTAAAAATGACATCCTTTCAAGATGTGATTTGATTCTTGAAAATGTTGCTTTTATTGAAAAACGCTCTCCTGAAACAGTTGCAGAATATAATAACAAACTTCTCGAAAGAATGAGAACAGTCCTTGAAGATGTTCAGGTTGATCAGCAACGTCTTCTTACAGAGGCGGCTATTTATTCTGATAAAATTGCTGTTGCGGAAGAAACCGTAAGACTTCGCAGTCATATCGACCAGATGCGTGAATTTATGCAAAGTGAAATTGCTATCGGCAGAAAGATGGATTTTCTTGTTCAGGAATTTAACCGTGAAGCAAACACAATCGGCTCAAAATGCCAGGACGTTGAAATTGCACGTAAGGTAATTGATATTAAAGCCGAGATTGAAAAAATCAGAGAACAAGTTCAAAACATAGAATAAGCGGTGAAAAGTTATGAAACTAATAAATATCGGCTTTGGTAATATGATCAATGCACAGCGTCTTGTTGCTATTGTGAGTCCTGATTCTGCACCTATTAAGCGTATTATACAGGAATGTAAGGAGAGAGGCACTCTCATAGATGCCACTCAGGGCAGAAGAACGAGAGCGGTTATCATTATGGACAGTGATCACGTAATTCTCACATATCTTCAGTGTGAAACCGTTGCAAACCGACTTGACAGTGATCAGGAGGATATCTGCGAGGAGGACTGTGCTTATGAATAAAGGTAATCTCTACGTTGTATCTGCACCCTCGGGATGCGGTAAAGATACAATCATTCAAAAGGTTATTGAAAGAATGAACGGAAATGCTATGCTTTCCGTTTCTATGACAACAAGAGCCATGCGTGAGGGAGAGGCTGAAGGTGTCAATTATTATTATGTTTCCCACGAGCAATTTCACGAAAACATAAAAAACGGCGAAATGCTTGAATATGCCGTTTACGGTAATAATTATTACGGTACTCCTATCGCTCCCGTCAATAAAGCGCTTGACGAAGGCAAGGCGGTCATACTTATAATTGAAGTCAAAGGCGGAGAAAACGTTAAAAAGATTTTCCCCGATGCAAAGAAAATCTTTATTGTGCCCCCGTCACTTGAAGTTCTTGAGAAAAGACTTCGTGGCAGAGGTACCGACAGTGAAGATGCCATTGCGGCACGACTTGAAATCGCTATGGTTGAACTCCGACGTGCCAATGAATACGATTACATCATCGAAAACGACGATCTTGAAAAAGCCGTTGACGATGTTATGGCAATAATAAGAGCAAATCAACTCGAATATAAAAATATGCAAAACAAAGTAAGAGAGGTAACAATAAATGCTTAATCACGATTTCAGAGATTTACTCAAAGACAAAACAAGCCGCTATTCCCTTGTAACCGCAGTTGCAAAAAGAGCAAGAGAAGTTTCCGAAACTCCCGAACTCAGCGAAAAATGCGGCACTGAAAAGCCTGTTTCCTACGCTCTTGATGAATTCCTTTCAGGAAAACTTATTATCAGTGAGCCGGAAGAAATCAGAAATATATAAATAAGGAAGTGAAATGATATGAAACAGTTTCTTGCTAATGTTGCAGTTGAAAATGTTGCATATCATTTTGACATTCTCTACGCTTATCTTATTCCCGAAGAACTCTTGAACAAGGTTTCGCCCGGTGTCAGAGTTACCGTACCTTTCGGAAGAGGAAAAACTAACAGACGGCAGGGAATAGTCTTCTCCCTTGAAGAAACTAAGAAAAATACCGAAAATTTCAAGTCGGTACATTCCGTTATTGAAAGTGATACCGTAAGCAATGAAATGCTCGAAATTGCTTTGTTTCTCAAAGAGAGAACTTTCTGCACCTACTTTGAAGCAGTCAAGACCCAAATTCCTTCGGGACTTAACTATAAAACTTCCGTAAGTTACTTTGCAATTGAAGGCACGGGTAAGGAAAAACTTACTGCCGATGAGGCTCAGGTGTATAAATATATGCTCTCTTTTGACAAGTTTCTTGACAAAAAAGATGTATATAATAATCTGGGTTTTGCCGCTGATTGCGACATTATTGACAGACTTGTTGCAAAAAAACTTTTAATCAAAGATTTTAATGCAGTAAGAAACAGTAAAGACGCTACTTTAAAGAGAGTTTTTCTGAAAAGCGGTGCAGAAGAAATTTTGGGGTCAAGTGTAAAACTGACTCCGAAGCAAAAGAATGTCATTGAAGTTCTGTCCGATATCGGCTCGGCTTCTTTGAAAGAAATTTGCTATTTTACCGGTGTTACATCGGCGGTGATTACAAACCTCGCAAAAAAGGATATTGTCGAAATTGCTGATGAAATAATCTATAAAACGCCGGAATCCCATTTAACCGACGACGGTGCAAAAGATGAAATCAGCCTCACTGCTAAACAGCAGAAGGCTTTTGACAACCTTTTGCAGAAATATTTAAACGGTGGCGGAGTCAGTCTGCTTTACGGTATTACCGGAAGCGGCAAGACCTCGGTTTTCCTTTCTCTTATTGATAAGGTTATTCTTGACGGCAGACAGGTCATTGTTATGGTGCCGGAAATTTCTCTTACACCTCAGATGATGGCTCTGTTTAAAGGCAGATACGGTGATGAAGTTGCAATTTTTCACAGTGCTCTTTCTGTCAGTGAGCGCCGTGATGAATATAAAAGGGTAAAAGAGGGGATTGCCAAAATAGTTATAGGTACACGCTCGGCAGTTTTTGCTCCTTTTGACAATATCGGTCTTATAGTTATTGATGAGGAGCAGGAACACACCTATAAATCTGAATCCAATCCACGTTACCACACAAAAGATGTTGCGAAGTTCAGAGCGTTAAAGCACAAGGCTTTACTTCTTCTTGCATCGGCAACACCGAGTCTTGAAAGTTACACCTATGCCGTTAAAGGTAAGTACGGTCTTGATGTTCTTGATGAAAGATACGGTGATGCCGTTCTTCCCGATGTTACGGTTGTCGATATGAAGGCTGAAAGACAAAAAGGTAACAAATATAATATAAGTTCCTGCCTTCTTGAACTGATGGAAAAAAATCTTGAAGAAAAGAAGCAGACTATTCTTCTTATAAACCGCAGAGGTTACAACACTTTTGCCGCTTGTGACGAGTGTTCAAGCGTCATCACTTGTCCCTCCTGCAGTATTTCTATGACCTATCACAGTGCAAATAACCGTTTGATGTGCCATTACTGCGGTTATTCAGCCCCGTTTACAAGGCTTTGCCCCGAATGCGGCAAGGAAGGTGTTCGTTACGCAGGTTACGGTACGCAGAGAATTGAGGAAGAAATTGCAACACTGCTGCCTGCGGCAAGAGTTTTGCGTCTTGATACGGACTCAACTTCAACAAGACACAGTTTCGAAAAAGCGCTTGTTGAGTTCGGCAAGGGCGAATATGATATTATGCTTGGTACCCAGATGGTTGCAAAGGGTTTGAATTTTGAGAATGTTACTCTTGTCGGTGTTATAAACGCCGATCAGCAACTCAATAACGACGATTTCAGGAGCCAGGAAAGAACATTCGATTTACTTACACAAGTTGTCGGACGTTCGGGCAGAGGCAAAAATAAAGGCGTTGCCGTAATACAGACCTTAACTCCCGAAAACAATATTATCCGCCTCGCAAAAGAACAGGATTATGATAATTTTTACAACGATGAAATTGTTATAAGAAAGGCTATGATATATCCTCCTTACTGTGATATATGTTCAGTTTTGTTTGTAAGTGAGGACGAAGTAAAAGCACTTAACTGTTCAAGAGATTTTCTTTCGGAAATCAGAAGAATTTCAAAAGAAAAATATTCAGATGAAAAATTCATTGTTCTTGGCCCTATGCCGCCGAGAATTTCAAAAATAAGCAATAAATTCCGTTACAGATTGATAATCAAATGCCGAAACACAAGAAATTTCCGTAATATGATTAGTGAATTGCTCATTTCTTTCGGCAAAGACAGCAAGTATAGTGCTGTTACTGTTGCGGCAGATATCAATCCCGAAAATTTGATTTAGAGAGGTATTACTATGGCAGTAAGAAATATAGTTACCGTCGGCGACCCTGTTTTAAGGAAAATAAGCAGACCTGTTGAACGCTTTGATGAAAAACTCCGGACTCTCCTTGACGATATGAAAGAAACTATGTATAAAGCCGAAGGCGTCGGTCTTGCGGCGGTACAAGTCGGTATTTTAAGAAGAATTGTTCTCGTTGATGTGGGTGACGGTCTTCTTGAACTTATAAACCCCGAGATTGTTAAAACCGAGGGCGAATACGAAGATGTTGAAGGTTGCCTTTCAGTACCGGAAAAGAGCGGACTTGTGAAAAGACCCGAATATGTTAAAATCAGAGCGCAGAACCGCGACGGTGTGTGGCGTTTTTATGAAGGCAGAGATTTAAAAGCAAGATGCTTCTGTCATGAAATTGACCATCTCGACGGAATCTTATATACTGACAAGCAAATCAGAACTCTCTCTGCAGAAGAAATAAAAAGAATGAGAGAAGAAAACAAGTGAAAGGGATGTTAATATGCGTATAGCGTTTATGGGTACACCGGATTTTTCCGTGGATTGTCTGCGTGCTCTTGTTGAATCCGAACACGAGATAGTCGGTGTTTTTTGTCAGCCTGACAAACCTGTCGGCAGAAAACAGGAACTTACTCCTCCCGAAGTTAAGGTTGAGGCTCTCAAACACAATCTTCCCGTTTTTCAGCCTGCATCATTAAAAAACGGCAAAGGCACCGAAATTTTAAAAGAAATCAACCCTGATCTTGTTGTTGTGGTGGCTTACGGAAAAATTCTTCCTCCTGATTTTCTTTCCTACCCTAAATTCGGTTGCATAAACATTCACGCATCAATTCTGCCGAAATACAGAGGTGCTTCACCCATTCATTTTGCAGTACTTAACGGTGATAAAATAACGGGTGTTACTGCACAGCAAATGGACGAAGGACTTGATACAGGTGATATTCTTCACATAAAAGAATGTGAAATCAGCATTAACGATACAACGGAAAAAATGTATGAAGTTTTGGCTCCTCTTGGTGCTGAAACCCTTATGGAAACGATTGAAATGCTTGAAAAAGGCGAACTTAAGCCCGTAAAACAAGATGAGTCGCTTGCAAGTAAAGTGGGACTTCTTTCCAAAGATATGAGTCCTGTTGACTGGACAAAGTCTGCTTTTGAAGTTCATAACAAGGTCAGAGGCCTTTACTCCTGGCCGGGTGCTTCAACGAAATTTAACGGTAAAACCCTAAAAATTCATTCCACAGTTATTTCAGATAAAAAAGGAAATAATATCCCCGGAGAAATTGTTGATACTAAAGGTAAGATTGTGGTTTCCTGCGGTGATAATAACTGTGTTGAACTTAAAGTGATTCAACTTGAGGGTAAGAAAAGAACAGATGCCGCATCTTTCCTCAACGGTTACAGTATCGAAAAGGGAACAGTTTTAGGTTAAGGAAGTATTGTTATGTTTTATGTTGATTACTACTATCTGATTTTAGTTGTGCCTGCAATTATTATATCTCTTATTGCTCAGGCAAAGGTAAAAGGCACGTATGCAAAATATTCTTCTGTACAGAATATGCGCCGAATTACAGGTGCACAGGCTGCTGCAAACGTTCTGAACAATTACGGGATTAACAATGTCAGAATTGAGCAGACTTCGGGTACACTTACTGATCACTATGACCCTCGCACAAATGTCATCAGGCTTTCACCCGAAGTTTATTCGGGCACTTCTGTTGCAAGTATCGGTATAGCCTGTCACGAAGCGGGACACGCTGCACAACACGCACAGAACTATGTACCTATAAAAATCCGTAATGCTATTCTGCCCGTTGCGAACATTGGTTCATCGGCAGGCGTGTTTATTGCGATTATAGGTTATTTTCTCGGCTTCGGTCCGCTTATAGATATCGGTATTTTACTCTTTGCTTCTGTGGTGCTGTTTCAACTTGTAACTTTACCTGTTGAGTTTAACGCATCATCAAGAGCGATGAAAGTTATTTCTGAAACAAATATGCTTTATGAAAACGAGAGAGCAGGTGCTAAAAAAGTGCTTACTGCGGCCGCTATGACTTATGTGGCTTCACTTCTTGTGTCGATTATGTCACTTCTCCGCCTCATTTTAAGAACTAACAGAAACAGAAGAAGATAATAAAAATGGATAATACACGTTTAACTGCGTATAATGCACTTTTGAAAGTTGAAAAAGACGGTGCTTACTCAAATCTCACATTAGATGCTTTTCTTACTAAAACTAAGTTTGATGCAAGGGATAAATCCTTTGTGTCTGCTTTGTTTTACGGCGTTATTGAAAGAAAGATAACTCTTGACTATAACATCAGTCTTTACCTTTCAAAACCTCTTAAAAAGTTAAAGAAAGAAGTCCTTGTTCTTCTTCGCCTGGGAGCGTATCAGATTTTGTATATGGACAAGGTGCCCTCATCGGCTGCCGTCAATGAAAGTGTTAAACTTTCAAAAAAATGCGGTCAGAATTATGCTTCCGGTCTTATAAACGCCGTACTGCGAAAGGTTGATTCACAAGGATTGAAACTGCCCGTCAGAGAAGATACGGCTGAATATTTAAGTGTAAAATATTCCTGCAGCAAATGGATTTGCGAAAAATGGCTCCGTCAATTCGGTTATGACGATACTGTTGGTATATTGGAGTCTGCTCAAGGCGCACCCGACTTGTTTATCAGGGTCAACACAACAAAAATTTCCGCAGATTTACTTTCAGATCTTCTTGAAAAAGAGAGGATAGTCTGTGAAAAAACGCCTCTTGATAATGCTCTTAAAATCATCCTTGGCGGAAAGGCTGTTGAGGATCTTGATGAATATAAAAAAGGATATTTTCATGTGCAGGATTTAGCCTCACAGTACTGTGCAAAGGCTCTTGATGCCAAAAAAGGCGACGTTGTTTTTGATTTGTGTTCCGCACCCGGAGGCAAGGCTTATACGGCGGCTGAAAATATGGAAAACAGCGGAAAAGTTCTTTGTTTTGACATACATAGCCACAGGGTCGAACTCATTGAAAAAGGTGCGAAACGTCTTGGTCTTGATATAATAAAAGGTGCCGTTTCCGATGCAACTGTTTATAAAGAAGAAATAGGTTTTGCTGACAGAGTTTTATGTGATGTACCTTGTTCGGGGCTTGGAATTATCAGAAGAAAACCCGAGATAAAATATAAAAGTGAAGATGAAGTTGCATCTTTACCGCAGGTACAGTACACAATTTTAACAAACGGTGCAAGATACGTTAAAAACGGCGGTAAACTTGTTTATTCAACTTGCACACTCTCTGAAGATGAAAATGAAAAAATATGCGAAAGGTTTTTGTCTGAGCACAAAGACTTTAAACCTGTAAGACCTTTAGAAGAAATCACTGACGATTATTTTGTAAATCTTTTACCCCATAAGAACAGGACTGACGGATTTTTTATAGCGTGTTTTGAGAAAGTTGAGTGAAAATGAAAAAAGATATAAAGTCAATGACTGTTGAGGAACTGAAAGATGAAATGCTTGAAATGGGCGAAAAGCCATTCAAAGCAGGTCAGATATATTCCTGGTTACATAAACAGAATGTAGATTCTTTTGACGAAATGACAAACCTGTCAAAGACTTTAAGGGAAAACCTCAAAAATTATTATGATATTTACAGTTGTACTATTGAAAAAAAACTCGTTTCGGTGTATGATAATACAGTTAAGTATTTATTCAGACTTCACGACGGTGAACTTATAGAATCCGTTGTTATGAAGTATAAATACGGCTACACCATCTGTGTTTCAAGTCAGGTCGGTTGCAGGATGGGGTGCAGTTTCTGTGCTTCGGGAATTGCCGGTTTTATAAGAAACCTTACACCTTCAGAGATACTTTCGCAGATTTATGTTGCACAGAAGGATTTATCTGTCAGAATATCCCATATTGTTATGATGGGTGTCGGTGAGCCGCTCGATAATTTTGATAACGTTATAAAATTTCTGTCAATGGTGTCTGATGATAAGGGTGTTAACATCGGTATGCGTAACATATCACTTTCAACCTGCGGTGTTGTGACGGGAATTGAAAAACTTATGGAAAAGAAATTGCAACTTACACTTTCTGTTTCTCTGCACGCTCCAAACGATGAAATAAGAAGCCGTACAATGCCCGTTAATAACAGGTGGAATATTGATACACTTCTTAATACCTGCAGAAAATATACAAAAACTACATCGAGAAGAATCTCCTTTGAGTATGCGATGATCAGCGGTGTAAATGACAGTGATGACTGTGCAAATGAACTTGCATCAAAACTTAAAGGTATGCTCTGCCATGTCAATCTTATACCTGTTAACTCTGTTAAAGAAAGGGATTACCGAAAAAGCAGTAAAGATCGGATAGTTTCCTTCGTGAAAATTCTTGAAAAGAACGGTATAAACGCAACTGTCAGACGTACACTCGGCAGCGACATAAACGCTTCCTGCGGTCAACTCAGGAGAGGCGAAAAATAATATTTAAGAAAGGGGCATTTTATGAAAATTACAGGTAAAAGCAATAAAGGCTTGGTAAGAAGCAAAAACGAAGATGCTTTTGACTATGGCGTTTTAAGTGACGGCACTGCCTGGGCTGTTGTCTGTGACGGTATGGGCGGTATTCATGGCGGACAGATAGCGTCATCGGTTTCAGTTGAGATGATTAAAAATAAAATTGAAAAATGCTATAACCCTGCTATGTCTGTTTCTTCTTTTGAAAATGTGCTTCTTTCAACTATTACAACGGCAAATGTTACGGTTTACGACAGAGGCGCCTATGATATTGATTTAAAAGGAATGGGCACTACAATCGTTGCCGCACTTATAAAAAATAATGAGGCTTGTATTGCTCACGTGGGTGACAGCAGAGCCTATAAAGTCAGCGGTGACAGTATTGTTCAGATAACAAAAGACCACTCACTTGTTCAGCAGATGCTTGACAACGGACAAATTACTGAAGCCGAGTTTGAAAACCACCCCAACAAAAACATCATCACAAGAGCAATGGGTGTTGATGAGGATGTTGAAATTGAATTTGACTATACCTGTGTAAACGAAGGTGAAGCACTTATTCTCTGCACCGACGGTCTGAGCGGTATGGTGAAAAAAGACGAATTGTTGAATCTTTATAAGCAGACGGAATTTGATTCTCTGGCAGATAAATACATAGAAAGCGCTAATGATAACGGCGGCAAAGATAATATTACGGTTGTTATTATGAAAGGGTGAGAAAAATGGAAAATTATGTTGGTAAACGTCTTGACGGAAGATATGAAATTATGGAAATAATCGGTGTTGGCGGTATGGCTGTTGTTTACAAAGCCTTTGACAACATTGATCACAGAATAGTTGCAGTTAAAATTCTCAAGAATGAATTTATCGAAAACGAGGAATTCAGAAGAAGATTCAAAAACGAGTCAAAGGCAATTGCTGTTTTATCTCATCCCAATATTGTCAAGGTCTTTGACGTCAGTTACGGTAATATGCTTCAATACATAGTTATGGAACACGTTGAAGGTATTACTCTTAAGGATTACATTCTTCAGCAGGGTAAGGTCAACCCGAGAGAAGCCATATATTATATCACTCAGATTTTAAGGGCACTTCAGCACGCACATGATAAGGGTATTGTTCACAGAGATATTAAACCTCAGAACATAATGCTTATTTCCGACGGTACGATTAAAGTTACCGATTTCGGTATTGCCCGTTTCAGCCGAAGCGAAACAAGAACAATGACCGACGGTGCTATCGGTTCGGTACATTATATAAGTCCCGAACAGGCAAAAGGCAGCCTTACAGATGCTAAAACCGACCTTTATTCCGTTGGCGTTATGCTTTATGAAATGCTCACTGGCAGACTTCCTTTCCAATCGGATAATGCTGTTTCCGTTGCTCTTATGCAACTTCAGAATGAGCCGACAAATCCCCGTGAAATCAACCCGGACATTCCCGTCGGTCTTGAGCAGATAATAATGAGAGCCATGCAGAAAAATCAGAATGACAGATACCAGTCCGCTTCGGAAATTTTGCGAGATATTGAGGAGTTTAAGAAAAACCCCAACATCAAATTTAACTATTCTTACTATGCTGAGCCCAAAAACCAATATGCCATAAGTGACGATAATGATACTCTCAAGGAAAACGTTATAATTCCTACGGAGGAAAAAGCAACCGAAAACGCATCGCAAACCGATGATGAGGCGGAAGAAACTCACGATATGACTAAAAGCAAGACTATTGCCGTGCTTGGCGGTGTTCTTGCGGCACTCGTTATTTTTGCCGTTGTTCTTCTTTCTCTTTTTTCTCCGGGTAAAGAGAAGGTTTCCGTACCGAGTCTTGTTGGTCTTAACTTTTACAGTGATATTATGGACAACGAAACTTACAATGAGTTCTCTTTTGAACCTATTATCGACAGTGATAGCGAAGAAGAAGCCGGTCAGGTTATAAACCAGGAACCGTCTTCCGGCAAGGTTGAAAAAGGCACGGTTATAACTCTTTACATCTCAGGATACGGCAGTGAAACCGAAGTTCCCGATGTTGAGGGTTATGAATACAGTTCTGCAGAGTCTGTACTCAAGAGTTACGGTTTTGATGTTATGATTGAAAGAGAAGTTGACACTTCCGTTGAAAAGAACAAGGTTATCAGAACTGAACCTGCAGGCGGTAAAAAAGTAACCGCAGGGTCTGTTGTTACAATTTTTGTTGCTACCGACGAAATTATCGAAACTGTCGCCGTACCCAATCTTATCGGTCTTACCGTTTCGCAGGCAAGAAGTGTACTTGCCGATGCAGGTCTTTATCTTGACGGTGCAAATACCGAATACAGAGGCAGCACTGAACGTGCAGGCACAATTATCGGTTATGAGCACATCGGTGAAGAGGTTGATGAAGGAACGGGAATTGCAGTTTATGTAAGTACCGGTGAAATACCCGAAACAACGGCAGATCATGAGCACGAATATGAAGTTATAAAAGAGAAAAAGGCAACGTGTACTGATGACGGTTATAAAAAGACTCAGTGTACCATTTGTGAAGAAACTGAAAAAGAAGTTTTGAAGGCAACGGGACACACTAAAGTTAAACTTGCCGCCGTCAAAGCAACTTGCACCAAATCGGGTCTTACAAAAGGCTCTCAATGCGAAGATTGCGGTCAGATATTCACTGCCCAGGAAGTGATTCCCGCTTTGGGACACACCGAGGTTAAAGATGAGGCTGTTGCCGCTTCATGCGCAAGTGAAGGTCTTACAGAAGGTTCACATTGTTCCGTATGTAATAAAGTTATTGTTAAGCAGGAAAAAATTGCTAAACTTGAACACAAAGTTGTAACCGATGCCGCAGTAGCTCCTTCTTGTTCAAAGACGGGTCTTACTGCAGGTTCACACTGCTCCGAATGCGGCGAGATTATCACCGCCCAAGAAGTCGTTGCTGCAACTGCTCACGCAGATGGTAACGGGGACGGTGCTTGTGATTCTTGTCAGACTGTAATTGCAACAACTGCCGCTCCCACAACAACCGAAGCAACTACCGCAGAAACCGATACAACTGCAGAACAAGAGTCATCGGAAAGCGGTGCAGAGGAATAATATGCAATACAGCGGTTTAATTATAAAAGGCATAGGCGGTTTCTATTATGTGGAAACCGCTGACGGCATTTTTGAATGCAAAGCAAAAGGAAAATTCAGAAAAGACGGTATCGTGCCGGTAGCAGGGGATAAAGTAACAATAACTGTCAGGGAAGATAAAGAGAATACAATTGACGAGATATTGCCCAGAAGTAATAAACTCGTCAGACCTCCCGTTGCAAACATAGATAAACTTATGATTGTCGTTTCTTCTGCAAAACCCGTGCCGAATTATCTTGTTATTGACAAGATGACCGTTCTTGCGGAAAAGAACTCTATTGAGCCCGTAATTGTTATCACCAAAACCGACCTTGAAGACTGCAAGGAACTTTACGATACCTATAAAACTACAGGTTATAAAGTTTACCGCTATTCTTCCGTTGACGATGACAGCGAACTCGATAAAATCAGAGATGAACTTAAAAACTGCATTACTGCCTTCACGGGAAATTCCGGTGTAGGCAAGTCTACTCTTATCAACGCTTTGAGCGGTTCCGCTCTTGAAACGGGTGAAATAAGTGATAAACTCGGCAGAGGCAGGCATACCACAAGGCAAGCCGAGATAATAACTGTCGGTGAAGGAAAGGTTATTGATACCGCAGGTTTTTCAAGCATTGACTTCACAAACGACAATGTGATTTTCTCCGATGAACTTGAAATTTATTTCAGAGAGTTTTCAGATTATATCGGCGAATGTAAATTTACCGGTTGTGCACATCTTGGTGAAAAAGGCTGTAAAATCTGCCAAAAGGCAGAGGAAGGCATAATCAGTAAGAACAGACTGAAAAGTTACACAACTCTTTATAATGAGCAAAAGAACGTAAAAAAATGGAATCTGTGACATTCACCTTTTGCTGATGCATCCGTATAATGTTAATAAGCAAAAGCTTATTTGATAAGGGGATGATAGCTTGGCACATATGCACAGCGGTTCAAAAGGGCTTCTTTTCGCTTCTTTTGCTGTCGGTATACTCCTTGCATTTTGTATACCCGATAAGGTGATGCTTTTCATCCTTTCTGCAATGGTTGTTATCTTAGGTTTAATATCTTGCCGACGGTAGCATTTAACATTTCAATGGAGGTAAGCAGATGAAAGTTGTTGTAGTCAGAAGTCCTAAATTGCTCAAAGGTATATTAAAACTCATTTTTAATATCAAAGATAAAGAGGGTTAAACACAATAAATGCAGGTGGTTTTAGCCATCTGCATATTTTTTATAAGGTGTCAAATTATGGAAAAACATACAGAAGTTGAGCGCAGTATTATAAAAAAATACCGCAAAGAAATCTGGAAAAGATTTATTGCGGGTATCAATGAATATGAAATGATTAAGCCGGGGGACAAAATTGCCGTTTGCATTTCGGGCGGTAAGGATTCAATGCTTCTTGCAAAGTGTATCCAGCACCTGCAGCGGCACAGCGACTTTCCTTTTGAGGCTAAATATCTGGTTCTTGATCCGGGTTATTCACCTGAAAATCTTCAAAAAATTAAAAATAATGCAAAGTTGCTCGATATACCGATTGAAATTTTTGAAGCGAAAATTTTTGATTATGTTGTTGACGTTGAGCAGTCACCCTGCTATCTTTGTGCAAGAATGAGAAGGGGACACCTATACAAAAATGCGCAGATACTCGGCTGCAATAAAATTGCATTAGGTCATCATTTTGACGATGTCATTGAAACGATACTTCTCAGTATGATCTACGGTGCTGAAATTAAAACTATGATGCCTAAACTTCACAGCACTAATTTTGAAGGAATGGAACTTATAAGACCTCTTTATATGGTAAGAGAGGCTGACATCAAAGCCTGGGTGCGCTATAACGGTCTTGAATTTTTACAATGTGCCTGTGCTTTTACAAAAGCAAGTGAAAGTCAGTCGGATACGGAACTGCTTTCCAAAAGAAAAGAAATGAAGGAGTTAATTTCATCTTTCAGAAAAATTAACTCCAACATTGAAATGAACATATTCAGAAGTGTGCATAATGTCAACCTTGAAACAGTAATCGGTTACCGCAAAGGTGACGTAAAATATAATTTTCTTGATGATTACGATAAGGAATAATTACTGCATTTCTTCACCTTCGTAAATGTTTGCTTTAATATCATCAATTATATTCTGCAATTTTTCAAGTTTATTTTTTGTAAGTCTTTCAAAAGTCGGGTTGTTATAAAATAACCTGTTTGAAAGACTTTTTCTTTCTTTCGGTTTAACATCTTTTATAAATATGTCTTCAAAAGAAGAAAGAACGTCGTCAATCTGGTATTTGACTTCCACAATTTTATCTGCCTTTTCCGCAAGATATTTCTGAACGTTACCGTAACGCTTTTTAAAGTCGGCTTTAATTGACGAAAGTTCCTTTGAAAGTGTGTCCGTGAGGTTTGCGAGTTTTATCTGCAGTTTTCTTATATCAAGAGCCTTTCTTACGGCGTTTATAACATCAAGGGTGAAAATTATGAGCAACACTAAAAGAACATAACCCATATATCCCGTGTTAAACTTTTCGTAGAGTCCGTCAACGAAAGGATGAATTGAGTTAACGAAAACTACGGAAATAATACCCCAATAAAGAGTGTGTTTAAGACAGATTCTTCCTTGAATATTTAAAAATTCATAGGTATAGTCCCACCATCTTGCACTGAAAAGTTTTTCCATAATGTAACTTGTCAGATATTCAAGAATATCGCAAAGAAGAATACCCAGGAAAAATACAATCAGAGGCCTGTCCTTGAAAGGATTGTAGATGAAAACAGTCAGAATAAGTGCGGCTGTACCGTAAATCGGACATAGA
Source organism: uncultured Faecalibacterium sp. (assembly GCA_964397395.1). Taxonomy (GTDB): domain Bacteria; phylum Bacillota; class Clostridia; order Oscillospirales; family Acutalibacteraceae; genus UBA6857. The sequence continues at coordinate 3,040 of CAYNIN010000002.1, read as the reverse complement.
GGACCTGTGAGAAATCCTCGGTTTACAAAACGCTTTTCACCGATAGAGCAGTAAAGCGATTCAAGACACCAACCTGCAATGCTGTAAAAGAAAAATAAAATGATATACTTAACGGTACTTTCCATTTATATGCCCTCAACTTTGGATGCAAATCTATTTTTATAACTTGGCACAAGAGAATAAATGACCTCCCATGTTGCGCAGTATTTATCGCAGAAAACAACAATCCAACCCTCTGTGCTTTTCGGAGGAGTAAGAGTCAGAGGCCACATATGAGTTCTTATGGCACATTCTTCTTTCTCCGTCAAATCTTTGCAAAGTTCTCGTGCGTTCAAAGCGGCGTAGCGCGGATGTTTATAGCCGTGAGGTCTGTGCCAACCTTCAGTTTCGCCTTCACGCCAATCATAGTATACAAGGTCATGCATTATTGCCGCTCTTGTGGTACTGCGAACATCTTTGCCGAGTTTCTTTGAAATCTTATAGGCAAGATAGGAAACGCTCAAAACGTGCTGAAGACGGTCAATTTCAAGGTGTTGTTCATATTCCTTGAGCAATTGCACTTCGGGAGTTGCGATAAGTTCTTCGAATTTTTCAAGGAAACCGTCGGAATTTTCTTTTGACAGTTTATAAGATTTAATATATTCTCTGTATAATTTTGACATATTATTCTTCCTTTGCGGTAAGTAATTTCTCTATCTGCTTTGTAACGGCGTTTTCGTCGTTTGAAAGTATGACATCTGTTGCAATATCTTTGAGTTCATCACAGGCATTGCTTACGGCATAGGCCTTATCTGCAATTTCAAACATCGAAATATCGTTAAGATTATCGCCGAAAGCAACGATTTTTGTTTTGCCCGTTAACTTCTTAACTTTCGTTGCCGAAAGGGCTTTAGAGGCGGTTTTTGCAAAAATTTCAAGAAAATAACATCCGGTATAGTTGTCACTGTAAAAAGCGGCGGTGACACCGTCTATCGCCTTTGTTTCCTGATATACGGGAAACAGATTCTCATATTTATCAAGGGTGACGATATAAATGAGTTTATCTTTTTCTCGGATATAAGGAACAGGGGAGTAGTGAAAGGATTTTCCCGTGACATCTGTTCTGTTATTAACATAAGAAAGTTGATGTTCATTTCCAAGATCGGAATATTCTATTTCAATTTTGTCACCTTTATCATAATAAAACATAGGTGCTTTGCCGTATTTACTGTAGATTTCAAGAACTTTAACTGCGAAGTCTTTGTCAATTTCTTGGCTGTCTATTACATGTTTCTTAATCGTATCGTAGATCATAACGCCATTCATAAGAATAACAGGCACATTCAACTTAACGTCTTTGAACATTTCGTTCACTGTTGCAAAAGTTCTTGCCGTTGCAAGAGTGAGGCTCACGCCTTTATCTATAAGATTATTAAGACTTTTCTTGGTTTCATCAGACAGTTGTCCTTTGCTTGTAAGCAGTGTACCGTCTAAATCCGTAACAAACAATGTGTCTTCCATAACTTTCTCTTTCATAAATAACTTTATGTAATTATATCATCAAAGAACTATGAAAGCAACACAAAATTTAAATATTATTATTTTAGTAAATTTAAATATTATTATTTCAGTAAAACTATTGCAATATGCAATAAAAATCAGTATAATTAACTCATCTATTCAATGCAGTAGCAAGGGCTACCCTTAACTTTTATTACTGCATTTTGTTTAAAAGGGGATAATTATGTTAGGTAAATTCGTCAAAGTACGTGTTACTTCCCCGATGCATTCCTTTAATAACCGTTTCGGATTTAAGTATAAGTTGAATTACGGTGTGATTGAAGGCTATAAAACTCGTAAAAACACCGTTCAATGTGCCTATATTATGGGCATAAATCATCCTGTCAGAAACTTTGACGGCAGAGTTATTGCTGTTGTAAGACGTTTCGGCGGTAAAGGTGTCGTGTGGGTGGTTGCGCCCAAAAGTACGAGATATATCATCAATGATATTAGGCCTGCAATTGATTTTGCGGAGGGACGCACAGGGTATAACATTGAATGTCTGTATGAAACATCATGCGGCGCCGTAATTTTCAGACAAGAAGAAACTGAGAAGAAATTCCTTCTTATAAGAAATAAGAGGAGTGCGCATTGGGGCTTTCCGAAAGGTCACATTGAGCCCGGTGAAACTAAAGAAGAAACCGCAATAAGAGAAGTGTTTGAAGAAACGGGACTTCACGTAGAAATATTACCCGGATTTATTAAAAACTCCGAGTATACGATTCAAGGGAAAATTGAGAAGTCTGTTTCAATCTTTCTTGCAAAAACCGAAGAAACCGAGTATCGCATTCAGGAAGAAGAAATCGAAGAATGCGGTTGGTATACTTTTTCGCAGGCTCTCAAAATCTTGAATTACGACAACGACAAGTTGATCCTTGAGGAAGTAGCAGCATATTTTAAAGAAAATAATTTATGATTAGGAAGTATATTTATGGCTGAATCTTTGGCAACGTTTTTTGTTGATTTCTTTGGTGATAAATTGTCTTCGGAAGTTATTGCTTTTATTGTGTCAATGATGCCGATTCTTGAACTCAGAGGCGGTCTTATTGCCGCAAAACTGATGGATATTGAATTCTTCAGAGCTTTTGCCATCTGTTTTATCGGTAACATCGTTCCGATACCCTTTATTTTGCTTTTCATAAGAAAAATCTTCAAAGTGCTCAAAAAGAACGAAAAAATCAAGCATCTTATTGATAAACTTGAAGTCAGGTCTTTAAGAAAGGCAGACAAGGTGCAGAAATACCGTCTGTTCGGCTTGTTCTTATTCGTTGCAATACCCTTACCGGGAACAGGCGCCTGGACGGGTGCTCTAATAGCCGATTTACTTGATATGCGTATTAAACACTCTTTTCCTGTAATTGCTTTAGGTGTATTTGTGGCAGGTTTGATTATTTCCGCTTTGTCCTACGGTTTATTTGGATTATTAGGTTTTTAATCGAGTAGAGAAAAACTAATTGCCCTCTCACACCACCCTGCGTGCCGTTCGGCACAGGGCGGTTCA
>CAYNIN010000001.1:0-68347 GCA_964397395.1 uncultured Faecalibacterium sp. | reverse complement strand
GTGCTTTCGGGGGCGTAGAAAGGATTTACGCTCTTGTTAATATCAATTCCTGCATAGTGAAAATCCACGTCAAGACCGACAAAGCGGATAAAAGGCTGCTCCTTTGCCGAGGATAAAATTCTGCAACCGTACTTCTCTTTGAAAAAAGCATTGCCGCAGATGTGGTCGGGGTGGGAGTGGGTGTTGATTACGGTGTCAACGGTGAGCCCCATTTCCGTCAGTTGTCTGTCAAGTCCTCTCACCATTCGCTTGTGGTCGCAGGAGTCAATGAGTATCGCCTTTCCTTCCTTCGTCACATAAATGCCCACGTTGGTAAAGGCTTCGTAATAGTAAGTGTTTCCTTTGAGATGTTTAACTTCAAACATAAGAAAATCCTTTCGGTACAAATAAAAGTACTCTGTTTATTTTTTTGATAAATCCGCTTGAATTGTATAGTGTAAAGTGTTATCATACAAAAGCAGAAAGAAGGAGGGGAGAAAATGACCGTTGCAATTGTAGGCTCACGGGGTTTAAACGCCGATATACCCGAAAACGTCATTGATAAAGGAGCAACACATATCATTTCGGGCGGTGCAATAGGCGTTGACCGCAGTGCAAGACGTTATGCAGCGAAACACCGCATACTCATTACGGAAATTCTGCCTGAATATGATTTATACGGCAGAGCCGCTCCTATTGAAAGAAACAAAATTATAATAAATAAAAGTGACCTCGTTTATATTTTCTGGGACGGTAAAAGCCGTGGCTCCGTATTTGTTATCAACGAGTGTAAAAGACAGAACAAGCCTTATGCCGTTTATCTGTGGTGCAACGGTGAGTTCGTTCTTCATAACATATGAAGTGTCCTTCGGGGCACTTTTTTAGTATACTATATTATTTATATAAAATCAAAGTATTTTTTTCGTGGCTATGAGAATAAAATATCATAAGGTGATGCTTATGATGAATTATGTCTTTCCTTTAATGCTTGTTCTTTCTTTTGTTTCTGCTCTTTTTACGGGGCAGATGCCGACTCTTTCTTCGGCGGTTACCCAAGGGGCGCAGAATGCGGTTTCCCTTATTTTAAAGGTTGGGGCTATGCTGTGCTTCTGGGGCGGTATAACGGAAATAATGTCAGAGTCGGGACTGACAGAGAAAATAAGCCGTTTGCTGAAACCGATTTTAACCCTAATTTTTCCCCGACTGAAAAAGGAGGATGAAATTCTTGAAGTTATGTCTTTTAACATAACGGCGAACATATTGGGTCTTGGCAATGCGGCAACCCCTGCAGGTATCGAAACTATGAGGCGGCTTGGTGAAATCAATCCTTACGATAACAGGGCAAGTGACGAAATGGTGCTTTTCGTTGTTATGAACACGGCGGCGTTAAGGCTCGTACCCACAACCGTTGCCACTCTCAGAGGGGAATACGGCTCGGCAAACCCGATGGAGATTTTTCTGCCCTCACTGCTCACTTCTGTTTGTGCTCTTGCGGTGGGTATGACGGTGGCAAAGATAGGCAACAGGCTTTATAAAGGGGAGAGAAAATGAACTTTGATGTCTACATACTGCCGTTACTCGTAGTTTCCGTTGTGCTTTATGCCTTCATAAAGAAAGTGCCCGTTTTCGAATGCTTTATAAAAGGTGTGCGTAAGGGACTGAGTACCGCTTACGACATTTTTCCCTCAATAACGGCTTTTGTTGTTGCGGTGGCGATGTTCACTTCAAGCGGTGCAGACCATATTCTTTCTTCACTTATGAGTCCTCTGACCTCATTTTTCGGCATACCCGATGAGGTCGTTCCTCTGGCGGCAATGAGCCCTCTTTCGGGCGGCGGTGCTCTGACGGTTTTTGAATCGGTACTTTCTTCATCGGGGCCCGACTCCTTTGCAGGCAGAGTTGCTTCCGTGATGATGGGCTCAACGGAAACCACCCTCTATGCCCTTACGGTGTATTACGGTGCCGCTTCGGTGAAAAACACACGGCACACTCTTTTTGCAGGTCTTTCGGCAGATTTCACCGCCTTCGTAATGTCAGCAGTTTTTGTGCGACTGTTTCTTTGACAAGCAGAAAGATTTTTGATAGAATGTAGTAAGTAAACAGAAAGGAGGCCACTGATATGAGCGAAAAAGAGAAACTTTCGGTTTTGCGTGAAAAGGCAATGAAACTTCCGCTGACACCGGGTGTATATATAATGAAAAACAAAGACGGTAAAATTATATATATCGGTAAGGCGAAAAAACTGAAAAACCGTGTCAGTCAGTACTTTGGCTCACAGAACACCCACAGTACCAAAGTGCGTAAAATGGTGGAAAATGTTGCCTCCTTTGACTATATTCTCACTGACAGCGAATTTGAAGCCCTGGTGCTTGAATGCAGTCTTATCAAGCAGAATATGCCAAAGTATAATATTCTTCTGAAAGATGACAAGGGTTACAGTTATATTAAAATTACCAAAGGGGATTGGGGAAGAATCACACCCTGTTTCCGTAAAGACGATGACAGTGCAGAATATCTCGGGCCCTATACGGGAAACTTTTCCGTTACAAATGCGGTGCGTCAGGCTTCGGAGATTTACAAACTGCCCACCTGCCGCAAAGTTTTTCCCCGTGATATAAAGAAAAGCAGACCTTGTCTGAATTATTCCATTTCTCTTTGCTCTGCCCCCTGTGCAGGTAAAATCACAAAGGAGGAGTATGCTGAAAATCTGAAAGGTGCCGTAGACTTTCTCAAAGGCTCCGACAGCCAGACGGTAAATGAACTTAAAATGCAGATGGAGGAAGCGGCGGAAAATCTTAACTTTGAAAAAGCGGCAAAACTCCGTGACAGAATCAAGGCTCTTGAAAAGATTTCCCAGAAGCAGAAAGTTGTAGTTTCCGACAGTGTGGAGGAAGACGTTTTTGCTATTGCACAGAGAGGGGATAAGGCTTGTCTTTCCGTAATGAGTTTCCGCCGGGGGCTTCTTATGGGTACGGAGCACTTTATCTTTGATTACTCCGACTTTTTACCCGATACCCGCCAGGAACTTATAACCTCCTACTATTCCCTCGACAGAGCCGTGCCGTCCCTTATAGTCACCGACGGTGAGGTTACGGACAGCGAACTTGTGGCTCAGTGGCTCACAGAGAAGAAAGGCAGAAAGGTTACCCTTTTAAATCCTCAAAGGGGAGAAAAAGTAAGGGTGACGGAGATGTGTCTTAACAATGCGGCACAGAAACTTGACGAATATCTGGGCAGACAGGCAGGCGAAACGGCGGTGCTTGATGAACTTGCCAAGGTGCTCGGTCTTAAAAAAACGCCCGAATACATCGAGTCTTACGATATATCCCATACCGCAGGCAGTGACAATGTGGCAGGTATGGTAGTTTTCAGAAACGGACAACCTTTGAGAAGTGCATACCGCCGATTTGCCATAAAAGGCTTTTCGGGTCAGGACGATTACGGCTCAATGAGAGAAGTTATCAGCCGCCGACTTAACCGATACACCGAAAGTGAAAAGAGTGACGAGGGCTTCGGCAGACTCCCCGATCTGATTTTGCTTGACGGCGGTCAGGGGCAGGTCAATGCCGTTAAACCCGTTGTCGAGGCTTTCGGTCTTGATATAGCCGTTTTCGGTATGGTCAAGGACTCGAAGCACCGCACCCGAGCCATAACTTCGGGCGGTCAGGAAATTGCCATAAATTCGGGCAGACGTGTTTTTACTCTCGTTTCTGCAATTCAGGAGGAAGTGCACCGCTATGCAATAACCTACCACAAACAAAAGCACGGAAAATCGGCTCTTTCCATGACTCTTACAAAAATTGACGGTATCGGTGAAAAGAAAGCACTGCTGCTTCTGGAACATTTCAGAACTCTTACCGCAATTAAAAACGCCGATGCCGATACCCTTTCTTCCGTTAAGGGTATCAGCAAAACCGACGGTGAAAAAATATACGCATATTTTCACAAAGAGCACTGACGGAAGATGAAAAAAATTAAATAAAACTTTTTAAATAATGTTGAAAAATGTCACATTTTGTGTTATTATACATTCAGATAAAGTAAGAAACACAAAAGGAGTGAAACTATGCTTGATGAAAACCTCAGAAATTTAAGAAAGAGTCATCATTTTACTCAGCAGAACATCGCTGATGTTCTCGGTATCGACAGAAGTGCCTACACATTTTATGAAATCGGTAAAACAAGACCTTCTCTTGAATCTATGAAAAAACTGTGCGATATATATAACGTATCTCTCGGTTATCTTTGCGGTTATGAAGAAAACAATCCCGAACTGAGAAGAGAAAAAGTCGACGCTCTTTCTTCTGTGGAAATTGACCCGATAGCAAATCTTCCGAAAGAAGAAAGGTATCTTCTTATGTATTTCAGAGTCCTGAACAAAGAAGATAAAGAGAAAGCCCTTGAGTTTATTAACAGTCTTAATAAACAAGAAAACTGTTGACAATTCAGTTAATAAAAGGTATAATAAAGTCAAATAAAATTCAAGGAGGAATTTCCAATGAAAAAAATTATTTCACTTTTTCTTGCACTTTTAATGATGTTCTCAGTTACAACCGTTGCTTTTGCTGAAGATGTAACAGATGACGCCGAAACAACAACAGGAGAAGTTGAAGGTGATGCTTCCGAAGCCGAAACCGATGATACGCTTCAGTGGATTCTCGACCTTCCTTTCTGGACGGTTGGTCCTGCTCTCAAGTTTGCAAAGATTGCTCTTAAACTTGTTAAAGTTTATGTGAAACTTGCCATGATTTTCGGTGTAATTGACAAAGATGATATCATCAGTCAGATTGAAGAACTTATCGCAGGTGCCATGAACTCGGGAAGCACCGAAACTGAGGAAGAAGTTACAACAACTGCTCCCGCAGAAGAAGACGTTAGTCCCGTTGCTGCTTAATTGCAAAGAAGAATGCTCACTTCGGTGGGCATTTATTTTTTTGCGAATTCGGTTGACTTTTAAAGGGTTATGAATTATAATATATCTGTGAACGGTTTACAATGTAGCCGTAAAATAATCCGGAGGAGACAATTATGAAAAAGTTTTTATCAGTTTTACTTGCAGTTTTAATGCTTGCAACTCTCTTTGTTCCTGCAACTTTTGCTGCAGACGAAGCCATTGCTGCAAATAAATGCGAATGTACAGAAGACCACTATCCTGCAGAATCAGGTGAAAAATGCCATTGTTGCATCTGGTGCGATAACCTTGATCTTTCATACAGAACAGCTTGCGTTGAAAAGACTGTTTTTGTAGGTGAAGACGGCAAAACATATTATGACCTTCAGACTTGCTGTGTCGAATGTAACGGTATTTATCCCTGCACATGTAACTGCACATGCTGTCCCGTAAATTCCGACGGCTCAGAAAACGACAGCAAGCCCATTTTCAGTGAGGATCAGCAGGAACAGATTGTCACCACATTCCAGCGTGTTCTTAAAACTTTAAGAGAATGGTTTGATAACTTCTTTAACACAATCTTCGAATTCCTCAGATTCGACGAAATTATGGGCGCATAAGTTAACGGTAATTTAAGGAGGAAAGAAAATGGCACAGTTTAAAGCATGGATTGACGAAATTATAGTGGCTCTTATCAATCTTCTCAGTAAGATTGGTCTTGACAAAGTTTTGGGTTCCGAAGAAACAGAATAAAATTATGAAGCACTCCGAAAAAAACGGGGTGCTTTTCATTGGTACGATAAAGAGTTATACCGCCCACGGTTCTTCAAATGGAGGTGCAAATTTACCTTAAGAAATCTTAATAAAATAATTTTATTAAAATTTTGAGTAATATATTGACAAATTGTGAATTAAGGTGTATTATAAGACTAAAGATAGGGGATAACCCTAACTTAATCTTATAAGGAGGTAGCGTATAATGCAGGCTATTACAGATTTTATCACAAAGTTCGAAGCTCTCATCGTTTCAATCGTAAACGCAGTTAAGGCTCTTCTTGTTGACCTTGGCGAATGGGAAGCAATTGAAAAAGAACTCGCTGGTCTCGAAGATCTCAACGCATAATTGACTTAACTTAAAATTTTACAAGGAGGATTTAACAATGAAAGAAGCTATCGCAAAAGTAATTGCTGAAATCAAAGCTGTTGCTCCCGAAAACGCAGAACTTAGCGCTCTCGTAGAAGCAATCGTTGGTCTCATCACAAAGATCATGAACGTTATCATGGGCAATGATGATGCTGCTGACGAAACTGTAGGCGAATAATTTCGTTACAAAATAATTATAGTATAGTATAGTATAATTAAAAACCTGCCCTTTCGGGTGGGTTTTTTCTTTTGCTGTATTTTAAAAATGATTTGTTATATATTATTGACTTTTAAGACAAAATACTGTAAAATATGAACGTAGGTTTGATTGTTTGTCAGACAAATAATTTTTTCAGGAGGAAAACATAATGGAAGCCATTCTCGAATATGCAATGAAACTTGTTAAGGTCATTCTTTCTGTTTTCGGTATTCAAGGTGATACGGAAGAACTTGAGGCAAGCCTTAAGAGAATCTTTGGAAGTATTTTTGATTTAGACTCAGAAAACGCTGAATAATTTCAGTGCAAAAAAATTATAGTATAATCCGAAACCCTACCCGAAAGAGTAGGTTTTCTTTTTTTGCTTCTTAATGTTAACAATTGGTTTATTATATTTTGTTGACTTTTACAAATTTATGATGTAAAATAAAAACAATAAATTTGATTTATAAATCAGATAAATAATTTTTCAGGAGGAAAATGAAATGGCTTTTATTAAAATTATTGCTGAATTTATCGTAAAACTTATGTCACTTATCGGTGAAGATGTTCCTTCATTTATCACAGATTGGTTGGCAAGTTTAGAAACGGAAGAAGATTCAACCGAGGGAACCGTAGCATAATCACAAAGTTTAAACCTGCCCTTCAGGCAGGTTTTTCTTTTTAAAATTTAAAAGAAAAAAGATTAAAAAAACAGATGATAAACAATTGTTAAAAAACTATTGACAAGTTTATAGTTTGGGTATAAAATAAGAGAGTAATCAGAGGAAACTCAGATTAACTATATAAAGGAGGAAAAGTATAATGGCTGATTTTCTTAAGGATCTCGTAGCAAAAATTGCTGCTTTCTTTGGTCAGGTTCTCGTAGCTATCGGTTTCACAACAGATGCTGAACTTGAAGAAGCAGGTAAAAAGGCTGAAGATTTCGCAAACGACTGGGAATACATCATTAAAGGTGAATAATCCTGAATTTTTTCTAAAAAACAAAATCTAATATGGAGGATATAAACATGCCTGAAAATATTGCAAAGTTAATTGAAACTCTTGTTGCTGTTTTCACAACAATTCTTGCAAAGCTTGGCGTTGATGCCGGTGTTCTTGAAAGATTTGAAGAAAAACTCAATGGCGAATGGGTTAAAGAAGCTATTGGTGAATAATTCCCATATAATTTAAGTTGTTAACAGTTTAAATTAAACCTGTCCTTAGGGGCAGGTTTTTTCTTTTTTAGTTTGCAGTAATATAAATAAATAGTTAAAATTAAATAAATTGTGAATTTTCTCTTGACAAATGAACATTTATAATGTAGACTAAAACCATAGAATTTGAGGAGGAATATAACTATGGAATTACCCGTAAATTTTGCAGACACCGCATTGGCTCTTATAGAAGTTTTCGTTGTTATCCTTAACAAACTTAATCTTGCCGATTTCGCAACAACTCTTTCCGAAAAGGCTCACGAACTTCTTGATCAGTTCAGCGACGGTAAAAACAACTAAAATCCAAACACAAATGCTTTTCGGCACACTTCTTTTGAGGTGTGCCGAATTTTTATTGTACAAGGTTCTCGAAAGAAAAGTGTGAGATAATTTTATTAAAAACAATAAAAATGTTAACATATTATTGACAAATCGAATTATTTGTTGTAGAATGTATCCGTAATCTGAAAAACAAACAGATTAAATCAAATTTTTTTGGAGGTTACTCATTATGGCAACTATCATTAATGTTATTGAAAGCATTGCAGCAGCAGTCGAAGCTCTCTTAAACGCTCTCGGTCTTGCAACTCCCGATTTTGTTAAGGAAATGTTATCAAATGCTAAAGATAAAATCAGAGAAGAAATCGCAGCAGAAGAATAATTTTTATTCAGCAACAAGCCTGCCTTTACGGTAGGCTTCTTCTTTTTTGTTTAAAATAAAATTCACAGTTTGTTTAAAAAACTCTTGACAAACAGCATAAAAATATTATATAATAAAATTGCAAAAAATAAATAAAGGAGGCTAATACCATGCCCGCAGAAGTAAAAAACGTAATTTTCGCATTCCTTGCAGCATTCGTAACAATTCTTGAAGCACTCGGCTTAACCGATGCAGCAGCAACTCTTCAGGGAAAACTTGACGAGTACACAGCAACAGAAGAATAATTAAAAACGAAACTGTCCTGTCGGTAAGTCGGCAGGACAGTTTTTATTACGGTGATATATTGACAAATTATATATTATCGGTTAATATATAAATACAAATATGAACGGAGGATTTTAATATGAAAATGCTTGAATCAGTTATTGCTCAGTTTTTAGCATTCATCAAGAGCATTCTTGAACTTTTCGGTGTTGACACAAGCAAGATGCCCACAATCGACACAGAAGAAACTGAAACTGAAGGCGAATAATTAACCCTTTAAAGCGAAACATGAGGCACACTGATAAAGTGTGCCTCGCTTTTTTGTATGAATCATTCTTCGGGTGTTTTGCACACGTCAACCCAGCCGTCTGCCTTTGAGTATTTTTCAAGTTCCTCAACGGTCAGTTCAATTGCGCTGTTACTGCTTCCGCAGGCAGGAAAAACCGTATCGAAACGTTTGAGCCCTTCGTCAAGATAAACCCTGACACCCTCATTTATTCCGAAAGGACAAACACCGCCGACGGCATGGCCTGTCATTTGTTCAACTTCGTCAAAAGAGAGCATTTTTGCTTTCTGTGAGAAAGTTGCTTTGAATTTTTTGTTGTCAACTCTGCCGTCACCTGCGGCAACAATGAGAATTGCACCGCTGTCAAGGTGAAATGAAAGAGTTTTTGCAATTCTCTTTCCCTGGGTGCCGAGAGCCTTTGCCGCAAGTTCAACGGTTGCAGAAGAAACGTCAAATTCCATTATTCTGTTTTCCATACCGAACTGACTGAAATAGTCCCTGACTTTTTCAATTGCCATATATATCATTCCTTTGAGTTTTTTCCTATTGTACTGCTTTTGGGGTGGGCAGTCAAGAAAAAATAATAATATTTACTTTTAATGGTTGTAATTTTCTTTAGGATAATGTAAAATTACAGTGTATGTTTAAAGTTAGAAATCCGTCTGCGAAAACGGATTCGGTAAGAGGTAAATATGGCATCTAAAGAATTTTTTGAACTCAGAAAGAAAATCATCGAGAATGATTTCAAATATATGAATGACAAACAGCAGCAGGCTATCTTTCAGGTCAACGGCCCCGTGCTCATTCTTGCAGGTGCAGGAAGCGGCAAAACAACGGTACTCGTTAACCGTATTGCAAATATCGTAAAATACGGTGACGCATATCACAGCAAAGAAGTTGCCTTTGAGCCGAGTGAAAGAGATATACGTCTGATGAAAGCATATCTTGACGGCGATACCGATGCGATGTTTGATATTGAGGATCTGATTGCCGTTGACCCTGCAAGACCCTGGCAGATACTTGCCATCACCTTTACCAACAAGGCGGCAAACGAACTTAAAGAGCGTCTTGAAAAAATGCTCGGCGACGAGGCGGGGGACATCTGGGCTTCAACTTTCCACTCCTGCTGTGTGAGAATACTCAGAAAAGACGGCGAAGTTCTCGGTTACAGTAAAAACTTCACGATTTACGATTCCGACGACACCAAAAGGCTCGTCAAAGAGTGCCAGAGGCAATTGGGTATAAGCGATGCCGTTCTCCCTGTCAAGACTGTTGTTAATGAAATCAGTCACGCAAAGGACAGCCTTGTTTCTCCCGAGGATTATATAGCCTCGGCAGGTAAGGATGCAAGAAAGGCGCAAATCGGCAAAGTCTATAAAATGTACCAGAAAGAACTGAAAAATTCCGATGCAATGGACTTTGATGATATTATTGTAAATACCGTTAAACTTCTTGAGGAGTACCCCGACGTAAGAGGTTACTATCAACGCAAATTCAGATACATAATGGTAGACGAGTATCAGGATACAAACCACGCACAGTACAGACTGACGGAACTTCTTGCGGCAGGTCACAGAAACATCTGTGTTGTCGGTGACGATGACCAGAGTATCTACCGTTTCCGTGGCGCAACGATTGAAAATATACTTTCCTTTGAACACAGATATGCGGAAAGTCAGATAATCCGTCTTGAGCAGAACTACCGCTCAACCCAGACGATTCTCGATGTTGCCAACGAGGTTATCTCCAACAACAAAAAGCGAAAGGGCAAAAGCCTCTGGACTGCCAACGGCGGCGGTGATAAGGTAGTTATCAATACCGCTTACGATGAAACCGACGAAGCAAAATTCATTGCGGAAACAATCGAAGAAAACGTCAGTTCAGGCAAGTTCACTTTCAGCGACCACGCAATTCTTTACCGAATGAATGCCCAGTCCAATAACCTTGAAAATGTACTTGTAAGGGCGGGCATACCCTATAAAATTATCGGCGGTTTCCGTTTCTATGAAAGAGCGGAAATCCGTGATGCGATTGCATATCTGACGGTGGTAAACAATCCCGGTGATAACGTAAGGCTGCGCAGAATTGTTAATGTGCCCAAAAGGGGCATCGGCGACACTACGGTAAACAAGGCGAGTGAAATTGCGTCGGGTCTCGGAATATCTCTCTTTGAGGTTTTCTCTCACGCTGACGAGTATGAGGCTCTCAAACGAAGCGCCAAAAAGTTGATGCTCTTTACTGAAAGTATTGAATCCATGAGGGAGAACATCGACAAATTGCCTCTTGATGAACTCTTTGACGATGTTTTAAGAAAGACGGATTATATTGCTCATCTTCGCCTTGATAAAGAAAAGGGCGAAGAAAGAGTCGAGAACATATACGAACTTGTTTCTAACCTGAAAACTTATCAGAATGAAGCCGAGGAACCTACACTTTCGGGCTTCCTTGAAGAAGTTGCTCTTATGACCGACCTTGATAACTATAACGCCCAGCAGGATGCCGTAGTCCTTATGACAATCCACTCGGCAAAGGGTCTTGAATTTCCCGTTGTTTTCATTCCCGGTATGGAAGAAACGATTTTCCCGGGTGTGCAGAGTATGTTCAACCCCGACGATGTTGAGGAAGAAAGGCGACTTGCCTATGTCGGTATAACAAGAGCCAAGAGAAAACTTTTCTTATCTCACGCAAATTCAAGAATGCTCTTTGGTACAACGCACCGTAATCTTCCCTCACGTTTTGTTCTGGAAATCCCCGATGCCCTGACGGAAAAAATCGGCAGACGTCCCTCGTCGCAGATGTCCTTTGAGGCTCTGGCAAGAGGTGACTATGAAAGACAGGACAGAATTGATGCAAGCGACCGCAGTGCCTTTACGGGTAACGGATACCTTGCAAGAAACAAGCAGACCGTACAGAGTAAATCCGCCGCACCGAAAGTGCAGTACAATGTGGGCGACACGGTTATGCATAAGGTTTTCGGCAAAGGTGTTGTTCTTTCCTCGAAACCCGTTGCAAACGATGCAATGCTTGAAATTGCCTTTGAGGGCGGAAGTACAAAGAAACTGATGGCAAATTATGCAAAATTAGAAAAAGTGTAAAGGAGAAATTCACTATGAAATTATATAACGTAAAAGATTTCGGCGCCGTATGTGACGGAAAACACGACGACGGCAATGCAATACAGAAAGCAATTGATACCTGTCACGAAAACGGCGGCGGCAGGGTTGTGCTTGAAAGCGGCGAATATTACAGTCACTCTATTGCGATTAAGGCAAATGTTGACCTTCACCTGCAAAAAGGCGCACACCTTAAAGCAAGCGCCGACATTGACTCTTATATAAGACCCTGCGAAACCATTAACGACCCCAAAACTGCTCTTGTGGGAAATCCCGTGACGGGCAAACCCTCCTTTGCTTTTATTTACGGCTACGGTGCAGATAACTGCACTATAAGCGGCGAGGGTGTTATCGACGGCAACTGCTACGCTTTTGTTGAAAGAAAGAGTCAGTATTATGTTACGGGTAACTTCTATCCGAGACCCACAACAATCTATATCGAAAACAGTCATCATATCACAGTCAAAGACGTAACGGTGAAAGACGCACCTTTCTGGACTCTCCACCCTGCAGGCTGTAACGATGTGCTTATTTCAAATATCCGTATCCTCAACCCCATTGATGTTGCCAACAGTGACGGTATCGACCCCGACCACTGCTCAAATGTAAGAATCGTCGGTTGCCACGTTGTCTGTGCCGACGACTGTATCTGCCTTAAGACTTCAAAGGGTAACAGTGAATACGGTCCCTGCGAAAATATCGTTATTACGGGCTGTACCCTTACTTCAACCTCTGCCGCTCTTAAAATCGGCACCGAAGGTGTGGGCAACTTCCGTAACGTTATTGTTGATAACTGCGTTATCTCCAAGTCGAACAGAGGTATCTCCATTCAGATTCGTGACGGCGGTAACGTTGAAAATGTAAGTTTCTCCAACATCATCATTGAAACCAGACGTTTCTGTCCTGATTGGTGGGGCAGTGCAGAACCTATTGCAATTACCGCTTTCCGCCGTGATGAAAATACCGTCTGCGGTCACATTAAAAATGTACGTTTCAGCAACATCACCTGCTGCGGTGAAAACGGTATTCTTGTTCACGGTACGGAAAACAACCCCATTGAAGACATCTCCTTTGAAAACGTTAAGGTTACACTTGACAAAACTTCAAAGTGGGACTGCGGAATTTATGACCTTCGCCCTGCTGTTGACGTGGGTATTACCGAAAGCAAAAATTCCTGCATTTTCATCAAGAACGCAAAAGACGTTCTGCTTATGAAAGTCAGAGCAGATTATAAGAATGTCTGCGAAAGTTACGCTCACGGTCTTTACTGCGAAAAGGTGGAAAATCTTGAAACAGTAAGATTTACTGCCGAAAGTGCTTTTGAAGAATATGAAAATATAAAAATTGTTTAAGAAAAATTCTGAAAAGGCTTTACAGTTTTAGTTATATTTAGTAAAATAAAAGATACATGGAGGTGCTTAAAATGCAAAGTAAATATAAAAGAATACTCCTCAAACTCAGCGGCGAAGTTCTCGCAGGCGAAGAGGGCAAGGGTATCAATTTTGAAATTGTAAATGACGTTTGTCAGAGAATTAAAAAATGTACCGAACTCGGCACACAGATTGGGCTTGTTGTCGGCGGCGGTAATTTCTGGAGAGGCAGAAGCAGCGGTGAAATGGACAGAACAAGAGCAGACCATATGGGTATGCTTGCCACTTGTATCAACGCTCTCGCTCTTTGTGATACCCTTGAGCAGATGGGTGTCAAAGCCTATGTTCAGACGGCTATTTCCATGCCCCTTGTGGCAGACCCCTATACAAAAAGAGGTGCCGTTGAGCATCTTGAAAAAGGCGAAGTTGTAATTTTCGGTGCAGGTATCGGTTGTCCCTTCTTTTCAACTGATACAACGGCTGCTTTGCGTGCCGCAGAAATCGGCGCTGAAATCATCTTCAAGGCAACCAATGTTGACGGTGTATACGACAAGGATCCCAATAAGTTTGACGATGCAGTGAAGTTTGACACTCTTACTCATTCGGAAGTTCTTTC
Source organism: uncultured Faecalibacterium sp. (assembly GCA_964397395.1). GTDB lineage: Bacteria > Bacillota > Clostridia > Oscillospirales > Acutalibacteraceae > UBA6857. Next base: position 54,610 of record CAYNIN010000001.1, on the reverse strand, counting down.
AAAGGGTCTTAAAGTTATGGACGCAACGGCAGCTTCTCTTTGCAGAGATAACAACATTGATATTCTTGTTTTTAACCTTAATGATTACGATAACATCGTAAGAGCGGTTCAGGGTGAGAATATCGGTACCGTTGTAAGTGAATAATAAAATTAAAACAATTTACATAAAGAGAGGAAATATCTTATGAAAGCAGTATATGAAATCGCAAAAAGCAAAATGGGCAAAACCGTTAACGCTCTTGTTACAGAGTACGGTGCAATCAGAGCAGGCAGAGCAAATCCCCAGATTCTTGACAAAGTAACCGTTGACTATTACGGCACACCTACTCCGATTAACCAGCTCGCTTCCGTTGCCGTTGCAGAAGCAAGAGTGCTCACAATTCAGCCCTGGGACAAGAGTGTTCTCAAAGCAATTGAAAAAGCAATCCAGACTTCAGATATCGGCATCAATCCTCAGAATGACGGCTCAATTATCCGCCTCACATTCCCTCCTCTTACCGAAGACAGACGTAAGGAACTTGTTAAGGATATTCAGAAAATTGCTGAAAACTCAAAAGTTGCCGCCCGTTCAATCCGCCGTGACTGTCTTGAAAAACTCAAGGCTATGAAGAAAAATTCAGAAATCACAGAGGACGACCTTAAAGACGGCGAAAAGGAAATTCAGAAAATCACCGACGGCTTTATCAAGGAGATTGACGATATTTCCGCAGCAAAGCAGAAAGAAATTATGTCTGTATAAAGAAAAATTACATGGTGGCTATTCTGTCGGATAGCCACTGTTGGTGTTTTATTAAGGTGTTTGTTTTTTCTCTTTTTATGGCTTAAAATTCAAGATTGGAAGTAGATTTATGGAAAACAAATCCTCACTTTTACCAAGGCATATCGCAATCATTATGGACGGAAACGGAAGATGGGCAAAGCAAAGAGGTCTTCCCAGAAGCCACGGGCACAAAAAAGGTGCCGAAGTTTTCAAACAGATTTGCTCCTACTGTGCCGAAATCGGTATCGAGTACGTGACCTTTTACGCTTTTTCAACGGAGAATTGGAAAAGGTCTGCCGCAGAAGTTGCGGGGATAATGAATCTTTTGAGAAAATATCTTGATGAACTTGAAGAAAGAGCAAAGGAAAACGAGAAAGAAGGATACAGAATCCGTTTTCTCGGCTCAAGAGTGGGTATGCCCGAAGATGTAGTTAAACTTATGGAGGAAACCCGTGAGAGAACAAAAGACAAGAAAAAAATAAATATCAACATTGCCTTTAACTACGGCGCCCGTACCGAATTAACCGATGCCGTAAAGGCTATTGCCCGTAAGGTAAAAGAAGGCGGACTTGTCACCGAAGAAATAGACGAGGAACTGATTTCCTCTTATCTTTATACGGCAGGTCAGCCCGACCCGGATCTGATAATAAGACCCAGCGGGGAATACAGACTCTCAAACTTCCTTTTATGGCAGAGTGCTTACAGTGAAATTTTCATTGACGATATTCTCTGGCCTGATTACACTTCAAAAGATTTAGACAGAGCAATAGAGGAATATTCTAAACGAAACCGTCGTTTCGGCGGTGTATAAGGTGTCACCTTAAAAAGAAAGGCGGAAATTAAAGTGTCAAACAAAACAAAAGAAAAGAAAAAGATTTTCAAAGGGGAAAGAACGGCTTCAACAATAAAAATCATCATCGGACTTATCCTCTTTCTTGTAACGGTAATAAAAGATTGGGTGCCCGTTATGACGGTTATACTCGCTGCCCTTGCCGCAATTGCAGTTTTTGAAGTTGTGAGAGCAGTAGGAACAAAAAATAAACTTCTCTATGTCGTTTCCTGTGCCGTTGGTGCTTTCAGTGTGCTCAGTGTGGGCTTCGGCATCACGATTCCCTCGGGTGTGCTTCTGAGTTTCTATGTTCTTTTACTTCTCTCGCTGAACGTTTTTGACAACAAGAACATCGTTTTCACCCACACCGTAACGGCATTCTTTGCTTCCGTTGCAATTCCCTATGCATTTTCCTGCTTCATCAGACTTAATAATATTGCAGAACTTAACGAAAGTTACAGTCATTATGAGGGTACATACCTTGTAGGTCTTGCTTTCGCTTGTTCATGGATAACGGACTCTTTTGCTTACCTTGTGGGCAGAAAGTTCGGCAAACATAAAATGGCACCCGTTATCAGTCCCAAGAAGTCTGTTGAGGGTGCAATCGGCGGTATTGTTGTAACTGCCGTTTTCAACGTTATACTCCTTCTTGCCTTTGACCTTATCGGTGAAAAGGTTATGGGATATAAAATCTTCGGCGACAGTGCTGCGAAGTATCTTTACATTATACCCATTTCAATGGTGCTTTCCTTTGTAAGTATGATAGGCGACCTTGCCGCATCGGTGCTCAAGAGAAACTTCGGCATCAAAGATTACAGTCAACTGCTTCCGGGTCACGGCGGTATTATGGACCGTTTTGACAGTTGTACCTTTGTTGCACCTGCTCTCTACGGCATTTTCGCTTTAATCAATTTTCAGTTTTAACAGTATTATCCTTTGAGGAGTTGTCTTATGACAGAGAAAATTTCAATTTTAGGCTCAACGGGCTCCATCGGCACCCAGGCACTTCAGGTTGCCGAAAAGAGAAACATAAAGGTGGTTTCTCTTGCCGCAGGAAGCAACGTTAAGTTGATGGAAAGGCAGATAAGAAAGTTTAAACCCGACTTTGCCGCTATGGCTGACGAAAAAGCGGCATCTGAACTCAGAACTCTTGTTGCCGATACGAATACAAAAATTTTCTCGGGGGCAGAGGGTGTTTGCGAATGTGCGGCGGCAAAAGACGCCGACACGGTGCTTAACTCCCTTGTGGGCATTGCAGGACTAATGCCTACTCTTACGGCGATTGACGAAAAGAAAAATATCGCCCTTGCCAATAAGGAAACCCTTGTGGCAGGCGGTGCCCTTGTGACAAAGAGAGCAAGGGAAAAAGGTGTAAAAATTCTGCCCGTTGACAGTGAGCACAGTGCAATTTTTCAATGTCTTGAGGGTATGAATAAAAAGAGTGAACTTAAGTCAATTATATTAACGGCATCAGGCGGCCCTTTTTTCAGTAAAAAAAGAAAAGACCTTGAAAATGTCACTGTAAAAGAGGCACTTAATCACCCTAACTGGTCAATGGGTGCAAAGATAACCGTTGATTCTGCTTCAATGATGAACAAGGGTCTTGAACTTATTGAAGCGGTGTGGCTTTTTGATGTCAAACCTGATATGATTGATATAGTCATTCACCGTGAAAGCGTGGTGCATTCCCTTGTTGAATACAGAGATAACTCTGTTATTGCACAACTCGGCGTACCTGATATGAGGATTCCCATTCAGTATGCTCTGACCTACCCTGAAAGGTATGAGTCGCCGACGGGGAAACTCAGCCTTTCAAAGTACGGCAATCTTTCATTTTTTGAAATGGACAGCGAAACTTTCATCTGTCCTTCACTTTGCAGAAAAGCAATTGAAAAAGGCGGACTTTACCCTGCAATTGTCAACGGTGCCAACGAAAAGGCAAACGAACTTTTCCGACAGGGAAAAATCGGTTTCCTTGAAATTGCCGACTGTGTATCTTTTGCCCTTGAAAACGGGGCAAGTAAAGAAGATTACAACCTTTCCGACGTTCTTGAAGCAGATAAAAATGCAAGACTTACGGTGGAAAGTCATATACTGTAAAAAGCGGATAAATTTTAAAGAAAGGTAAGAGTTTATCTCTTAAATTTTCAGAATGGAACTTTCAACGATTTTATCTAAGGTTATACCCTTTGTTATTGCAATTCTCTTTTTTGGGCTGATTATCTTTATTCACGAGTTCGGTCACTTTATCTTTGCGAAACTTTTCGGTGTCAAGGTCAACGAATTTGCCATCGGTATGGGCCCGACGATACTGAAAAAGCAGGGCAAAGAAACGAAATATGCTCTCCGTCTTCTGCCTTTCGGCGGTTTTGTAAGTATGGAGGGTGAAGAAGAAAACAGCGATGACAAAAGAGCTTTCTGCAACCAGAAAGTATGGAAGAGAATGATTATAATTGCCGCAGGTGCGGTGTTCAATCTTATTCTCGGTTTTATTGTCTGCATCTGTCTTGTTTCAAGTGAGCAATACGTCGGAACAAACACAGTTTTGCAGTTTTATGAGGGTGCGGTAAGTAACCAAGCCCTTAAAGAGAATGACAAAATTCTTGAAATTGACGGAAAAAGAGTCTTTTCCGATTATGATATCAGCTATTTTATGCAAAGAAACGCAAGCGGTACTTATGAATTTACAGTGCTTCGTGACGGCGAAAAGGTAGTTTTAGACGAGGTTAAATTCGGCAAACGAACAAGCGGAAACTTCTATTATACGGAAGACGGCTCCGTTTACGGCATTTCCGAGGAACTTTTAGAGGCAGGTTTTGAAGAAAACGATGTTATCACCTCGGTTAACGGCGAAAAAATTACGACGGGTGAAGAACTTGTGGCTTCTCTGGGTAAAGACGAAGACTATGTTTATGACTTCACCGTAAAAAGAGGGGAAGAAGAAATATCTCTTTCCGATATTCCTCTTGCAACGGTAACGTTTTTCGACTTTGTGATATTGGGTGAAGAAAAGAATGTTTTCAATGTGCTTTCTGCTGCCTTTTCCTATTCTCTTTCAATGGGCAGAATTGTGTATCTGAGCCTTTTCGATTTGCTTCGTGGTCAGTACGGACTCAATGACCTTGCGGGTCCCATCGGCACAGTTACCGTTATTGCGGACATTGCACAGTCAAGCATCGCTTCGGTTGATTGGAGCGGTCTGTTTATGCTCATGGCAATGATTACCATTAACATCGGGCTTTTCAACCTTTTACCCATACCTGCCCTTGACGGCGGACACTTATTCTTTATGGTTTTTGAACTTGTTTTCAGAAAACCCGTACCTCAGAAATATGAGTCCTACATTCATGCCGCAGGTCTTGTACTGCTTTTAGGTTTTATGGTGATTATATCGGCAAGCGATATATGGAAACTTATTTCAGGTAAAGGTTTTTATTAAAATTTTTTGGCGGGAGGAAGAAATATGACAAGACGGCAGAGCAAAAAAGTTAAAGTCGGCGATATATTCATCGGCGGCGACAGTAAAATAACCGTTCAGTCAATGCTTAACATTCCTGCCTATGATACAGAGGGTAATATCCGTCAGGCAAAGGAACTTGAAACAGCAGGCTGTGAAATAATCAGAATTGCAGTTCCCGACAAAGAAAGCGTAAAAACCCTTGAAGAAGTGAAGAAAAATATCACCGTACCTCTTGTTGCGGACATTCACTTTGATTATAAACTTGCCCTTGAAAGTCTTGCGGCAGGTGCGGATAAAATCCGTATAAATCCGGGCAATATCGGTTCCGACGAAAAAGTCAGAGCAGTTGCCGACGAATGCAGGAGAAGGGGAGTGCCTATAAGAATAGGAGTTAATTCAGGCTCCCTTGAAAAAGAGATTCTTGCCTCTTACGGTGCACCCACTCCCGAGGCTATGGCAGAAAGCGCCCTTTACCACGTGAGGCTTCTCGAGAAATTTGACTTTGACGACATCGTAATTTCCATCAAGTCCTCGGACGTGGGGAATATGATAGCCTCTTATGAAAAAATTGCTTCTTTGTGTCCCTATCCCTTGCATCTGGGCGTTACGGAGTCGGGCACTGCAAGAATGGGACTTATAAAGTCAAGCGTTGGTATCGGCTCACTTCTCACAAGAGGTATCGGCGACACAATAAGAGTTTCCCTTACGGACAAGCCCGTCAATGAGGTTTATGCAGGTTTTGATATTTTAAAAGCCGTGGGGATTGATAAAAGCACACCAAGGCTCGTTTCCTGCCCCACTTGCGGAAGAACGAAAATTGACTTAATTTCTCTTGCAAAGGAAACGGAAGAAAAACTCAAAGGTGTAAAAAAGAATATTACCGTTGCAGTAATGGGCTGTGTTGTTAACGGCCCCGGTGAAGCAAAAGAAGCGGATATCGGCATTGCCGGCGGTGACGGCGCTGCGGTGATATTCAGAAAAGGCGAAGTATTGCGCAAAGTAAAAGAAGAAGATATTTTAAACGAACTTATGAAAGAAATTGAACTTCTGTAAGTTTAGGGTGGCAAAAAAATGAGCAGTAGATTTGAAGAACTCTTTGGCCCTTTCAGTTCAGAGAGGGCAAGAGAAGCATTTTTATTATGTGAAATAGAAAACGTTGCAATATCTATGGAGAAAAAAGCCGTTGAAATAACGGCGTTCTTTCCCGATATTGTTACATATAAAGTAATCGACGAGGCGGAAAAGGAACTTAAAGCAAAACTTCAGGTAAACTCCGTTCATATCAGAACAAAAATGCCTGCCGAAAGATTTTCCGAAAGTTATTTTTCATCTCTTGTAAGCCTTGTCAACAGAGATATACCTGCCTCAAACGGCTTTCTTACCGACAGCAGTTGCAGTTTTGACGGAACAACTCTGACTGTTGAACTTTCTCACGGCGGCGGTGACATTCTTGACTCCTTCAAAGCAGGGGAGTATATGGAAAGAAAAGTTGCCGAGCATTTCGGCAGGAAAATTAAAGTTGTTTTCGGCGGACAGAGGGAACTTAACATCAGTGACGACGAGATTGCCTCTTTCCACAGAAAAGCCGAAGAAGAAAATCTTCGTGCCAAGGGTATTGACCCTGCGGAGTATATGGCACCGAAGCCGAAAGAACACAAAATCGCCCCGGGCATACCTCTTTATCTTGAAACAGCAAAACCCATTTACGGCAATAAAATTACAAAAAATCCCCGTCCTCTTATTGATATTACTCCCGAAGACGGCTCCTGCGTTGTGTGGGGTGATGTTTTCTCTTTTGAAAGCAGAGAAACAAGGGACGGCAGAAGCAATATCATAACCTTTAACATTACCGACAACACTTATTCCTATACCTGCAAGGTTTTTGAGAGAAAGGAAAACTGCGAAACACTTCTTGCAAAAATCAAAGACGGCGTTACGCTGCTTCTCAGAGGTGACCTTTCCTTTGATAAATATACGGGCGAAAATGTTATTTCTCCCAGAGCAATAAGTCTTGTTGAAAAAATACCCAAGACCGATGATGCACCTGAAAAAAGAGTTGAACTGCATCTTCATACAAAGATGTCTATGATGGACGGTATGACCGATGCGTCGGTGCTTGTAAAAAGAGCAATCAGTTGGGGTCACAAGGCAATTGCAATCACTGACCACGGCGTTGTTCAGGCTTTCCCCGAAGCCGTTGCGGCGGCAGGCGGTAAGATTAAGATTATCTACGGTATGGAAGGATATTTTATTGACGATACCGAGCAAAGTTTTGAAGATTGGAAAAAGGCGAAGAATAAGTATTTTCACCAGATTATTCTCGTAAGGAACCTTACGGGTCTTAAAAATCTTTATAAACTTATTACAAAATCAAACCTTGAATATTACCACCGCAGACCCATTATTCCCAAAAGTGAACTCATAAAGCACAGAGAGGGTCTTATCATTGGCAGTGCCTGTGAGGCAGGTGAACTTTACAGAGCGATTGTTGAGGGCAAAAGTGATGCGGAGATACTGAAAATCGCTTCCTTTTACGACTATCTTGAAATTCAGCCCTGCGGCAACAACGAATATATGATAAGAAGCGAGCGATTCCCCAATGTAAATTCCGTTGAGGATATACAGAACTTCAACCGCAAGGTTATTCACGTTGCCGATGCCCTCGGTAAAATGGTTGTTGCAACCTGCGACGTTCACTTCATTGACCCGGAAGATGCAAAGTACAGAGCAATTCTTATGGCGGGTCAGGGCTTTACCGATGCGGATAATCAGGCACCTCTTTACTTCAGAAACACCGAGGAAATGCTCGGCGAATTTGCATATCTCGGTGAAGAAACGGCAAAGGAAGTTGTTATCACCAACACCAACAAAATTGCCGATATGATTGAAAAAATAATACCCATACCCAGCGGTAACTTCCCGCCCTCCCTTGAGGGTGCCGACGAGGAACTGACAAGACTTTGCTGGGATAAGGCGAAAAGCCTTTACGGTGACCCCGTACCCGAATATGTTGCAAAACGTCTTGAAAAGGAACTTACCTCAATTATCAAACACGGTTTCGGCGTTCTTTATATGATTGCCCAGAAACTTGTTAAAAACTCCGAGGAACACGGTTACCTCGTAGGCTCGAGAGGTTCCGTCGGCTCATCTTATGTTGCCAACGCTTCGGGTATTTCCGAAGTTAATCCTCTTGCTCCCCATTACCGCTGTCCCGACTGTAAACATTCGGAATTTTTCCTTAAAGGTGAGGTAGGTTCGGGTTATGACCTTCCGCCGAAAAACTGTCCCCACTGTGATACACCGATGATTCGTGACGGTCACGATATCCCCTTTGAAACTTTCCTTGGATTCAAGGGCGATAAGAGCCCCGATATTGACCTTAACTTCTCGGGCGAATATCAGTCAAGAGCCCACAGATATACGGAAACCCTTTTCGGTGACGGTCACGTTTTCAAAGCGGGAACAATTGCCTCCGTTGCCGATAAAACCGCTTACGGTTATGTTAAGAAATACCTTCAGGAAAGGGATATTGTTGTCAGCCGTGCCGAAGAAGACAGACTCACAAAGGGTTGTACCGGTGTTAAAAGAACAACGGGTCAGCACCCGGGCGGTATGGTTGTTGTGCCCGACGCTTTTGAGTTTTCCGACTTCACTCCCGTTCAGCACCCTGCTGACGACGCAAAGAGTGACACGAGAACAACCCACTTCGACTTCCACGCACTTCACGATACAATTCTCAAACTTGATAATCTGGGTCATGATGTTCCCACCCTTTATAAGCATCTTGAAGATCTGACGGGTATCTCCGTTATGGATACGGATATATGTGACCCGAAGATATACGAACTAATTCTCAGCCCCGAGCCTTTGGGTGTTACGGCAGAGGATATTGACTGTCCTACGGGTACACTTTCCATTCCCGAAATGGGCACTCCCTTTGTTATACAGATGCTTCTTGATGCACAGCCCAAGAATTTCTCCGATCTTCTTCAGGTTTCAGGTCTTTCTCACGGTACGGACGTTTGGTTGGGTAATGCCCAGGAACTTATCAAAGACGAAATCTGCACCATTTCAGAAGTTATCGGTACCCGTGACAACATTATGGTTTACCTTATGCATAAGGGCGTTGAGCCGAGTATGGCGTTTAAGATTATGGAAATTGTCCGTAAGGGTAAGGCGACAAAACTTCTTACCGAGGAGCATATTCAGGCTATGAAAGATAACGGTGTTGAGCAGTGGTACATTGACTCCTGTATGAAAATCAAGTATATGTTCCCCAAGGCTCATGCGGCGGCTTATGTAAGTGCGGCACTCCGTCTTGGCTGGTACAAGATTTACTACCCCCTTGAATATTATGCGGCATTTATGACGGTACGAGGCGGCGACCTTGAAGCAGCAACGGTTATCGAGGGCAGAAACGCCGTTAAGAGAAGAATGGCGGATATTAAACTCAAGGGTAAGGACGCACAACCCAAAGAAATCAATATGTACCCGACTTTGCAGGTTGTAAATGAAATGATGGCAAGAGGTATTGAACTTCTTCCCGTTGATATTTACAAGTCCCACGCCACCGTTTACGAAATTGAAGACGGAAAAATCCGTATGCCTTTCGGCGCTTTAAGCGGTGTCGGTGAAAATGCGGCTATTGCTCTTATGGAGGCGAGAAAAGGCGGTGCGGAGTTTGTATCCGTTGACGATTTTGCCCAGAAAGCCTCGGCTTCTTCATCAACAATTGAAGCACTCCGTCAGGTTGGTGCATTCAGGGATTTGCCCGAAACAAGACAGATGAGTTTGTTTGATATGTAAAAAAACACCATAAAAGGAGAACAGTTATGTATAAAATTGAACTTGGTAAAAGCGGTCTGCTTGTGCCAACTGTTGCCGTTGGCTGTATGCGTATAAGCGATATGAGCGGAAAAGAAGTGTCTGCTTTTGTTGATACTTCTCTTGAAAACGGTGCAAACTTTTTCGACCATGCAGATATTTACGGCGGCGGAAAAAGTGAAAGTGTTTTCGGCAAAGCAATAACACCCTCTATGCGTGAAAACATTTTTATTCAGACTAAATGCGGTATCCGTCCCGGCAGATTTGATTTTTCCTACGAGCATATCGTAAATTCCGTTAACGGCAGTCTTGAACGCCTCGGTACAGAATATATTGACGTTCTCCTTCTTCACCGTCCCGACGCACTTATGGAGCCTGAAGAGGTTGCAAGAGCCTTTGATGAACTGAAATCTTCAGGAAAAGTCCGTCACTTCGGTGTTTCAAATCAGAATCCTTATCAGATGAAGCTTCTTGAATCCTGCCTTGATATGCCCATTTGTGCAAATCAGCTTCAGTTTTCCGTTATGCACGCACCGATGATTCAATCGGGAATCAACGTCAATATGTATAACGAATCGGGAATTAACCGTGACGGCAGTGTGCTCGATTTCTGCAGACTGAACAGAATCACAATTCAGCCATGGTCACCTATGCAATACGGCTTTTTTGAAGGCTGCTATATTGATAATGAAAAGTTCCCCGAACTTAACAAAGCACTTGAAAATATAGGCGAAAAATACGGCGTTTCAAAAACGACTGTTGCTTTTGCCTGGATACTCCGTCACCCTGCAAAAATGCAGCCCGTTACGGGAACGACAAAGCTTACCCGTCTTACCGATTGCCTTAAAGCAAGTGAAGTTAAACTCACCCGTGAAGAATGGTATGAGATTTACAGGGCGGCGGGAAATAAACTTCCGTGATTGGCTAAACTTATATCCGATGAACAAAAGGAGAGCGTGAAATGTTTGATTGTGGCTTAACAAAAGAAAACAACTGGTTCAGGTTCCGTGCTGCTGCAATCATTGTTGAAAACAACCATGTTCTGTTGGCAAGCAATGAAAAAGCGGATTATTACTATTCCGTCGGCGGCGGTGTGCATATCGGTGAAAAAGCAGAAGACGCCGTTGTTCGTGAGGTTTTTGAAGAAACGGGCACACTTTACGAAGTTGACCGGTTGGCAGTAATACATGAAAACTTTTTTACTGATTCAAGCGAATGTTTTAAAGACTTGAAGTGCCACGAAGTCGCATTTTATTTTCTGATGAAACCGAGAGGCACTCAAGAGTTAAACAGCAACAGTTATACTCAAGGTGTAAAAGAAAATATGGTTTGGATTGCTATAAAAGATTTGGATAAATACAAGGCTTATCCCACATTTTTAAAAGAATATCTGAATAAAGAACATTCAGGAATAGAGCATATTGTAACAGTTGAGTAAAAAGTAACAGCAAACACAAAATAAAAAACGGACTTATGTCCGTCAAATAAAAAGGAGAGAGGAAAATGAAAAAGGAAAAAACAATTTTAAGACTGCTCGTTGCCCTTACGGTATGTCTTGCCGTAGCGGTCGTTTTTGTCGTAACTTCAGACGGAAACACCTCGGAAGTTGAAACTGCATCGCAGACAACTACTCAGGCCCCCGTAACAACAACGCAGGCAACAACGCAGGCAACAACTCAGGCAACAACTCAAGCGACTGCACAAACGACAACTCAGGCACAGGTAACGGAACAAAGTTCTGCCGATGCCACCACAACCTCTGCCGTCACCACCACCGAGGCAACGGTATCTTCCGTTCCCTCAACGGCAGAAGAAATTCTTGCAAAGTATACTTTAATTGTGGATAAGGCAAAAACTGAAAAGCCTGCTCATAAAAAGGTGGAATATCAGGCTATCCCCGAAGATAAAGTTAACTTTGAGGGCGGCGTATTTGATAAAATTCTGCCTATTGCATCAAACTTTTTCGTAACGGAAGAAAAGGCAAGAGCAAATCCCGAAATCAGAGAAAAGGGAAACGATATGTATTGGTTCCCGATTTACAGAGTACAGAAAGGCTGTATGCTTACCGATGTGAGCAAAATTAAATCTGCCACTTGTACTGCTCTTCCCGACGGCAACAATAAAATTGTTATTGTGCTTAACGACGAAGTCAACAGTGAGCCTCCCGCTGAAGGTGCAACGACCTGCGAAAGTGCCGTCGGCTCATTGTTCACGCCTATTCAGAGAGCGGAGGTTGTCTACACTCTTGAAAACGATAAGGCTGTAAAGTTCCTTATTAAAGACATCGATTTCAGTCTTACGTATTATGACTGCACCGCAGAACTTGTCTATAACCCCGAAACAAACGAAATTGTTTCCCTTGACCAATATATGCATATTCTTATTAAAATCAACAGCGGTAAAGTTATCGGTCTGAACGCCGCAGGAACGGCAGTTCTTGATAATTATATGTACCTTTCGGATTTCACTTACTGATAAAAAAGTCCACTCCCTCGTTAAAAAGTTTTCAAACGGGGAGTGGATATTTTTTTATTCGGTTTTATATTTTTCTGCCTGAAGATTGAACATATACGCATAAGTTCCCTTCATCTTCATCAGTTCTTCGTGGCTTCCGCTTTCGATTATCCTGCCTTTTTCCATAACATAAATTCTGTCGGCATTGACCGTTGTGGAAAGACGGTGTGAGATGAAAATAACGGTCTTATGTGCAGCCGCTTCCATCATAGCACAGTTGAGATTGTACTCTGCAACAGGGTCGAGATTTGCCGAAGGCTCGTCGAGAATAACAAAGGGACAGTTTTTATAAAAGGCTCTTGCAATTGCAACTTTCTGGCTTTCGCCGCCGGAAAGCATAACGCCTTCATCGTCAAATTCACGCAGAAGTTCTGTTTCCGTACCCTTCTTGAGTTCCTTTGTGAAACCGCTGTGAGAAAGAGCCTGCATAACCTTTTCGCTGTCATACTCCTTGTCGAGAGCAACGTTTTCACCAACACTGCAGGAGAAAAGTTGGAAGTCCTGGAAAACGGCGGAAAATCTGTCACGGTGAGAAGCAAGGGTACTTTCCCTTATGTCTTCACCGCCGATTTTAATTGTACCGCTTGTGGCATCATAAAGGCGAAGAAGCAGATTGGTAAGGGTGGTTTTACCTGCGCCGTTATAGCCGACGAGGGCAATTTTTTCATAAGGCTTTATCGTGAGATTTATGTCGCTTAAAGTCGGCTCATCGTTACCGGGATAGGTGAAGTTGAGATTTTCAATTTTAATCTCTTTGGGCTCTGATTTTTCTGCGGTCTTCTCGCCGTCTTTGATTTTAAAGTCGCATTTTAAAAATTCACGGTACTTTTCAATCATTTTTCCTCTTTCGGTGAAAACGGCAACTGCCCACACCGTCAGAAAATTGATTGAAATTGCAATTGAATGAGCGCCGTTGAAAGCGGCAACGAAATCACCTGCCGAAAGGCTCTCTTTCACAAGTACACAGTATCCGAGATAAAGGGGGAGCACAAACATAAACCCTAAAATCTGTATGCCCGTTTCCTGTACCATATAAAGTGAAGAAATCTTTTTCCAATATTTCTTCTGATTTTTAACAACATCTGTTGCCGCATCGTTATACCTTTCCATAAGCAGAGGGGAGATGTTGTTCATTCGTACCTCTTTGCAGTAGTCCTGAAGGTAGAAAATACGCTGGAAGTAGTCACTTCTGCGGTGGTACTTTGTGTTGTCAATCCGCCTGCCCATCTGTAAATCACCGATTTTTCGGCTCAGGGGAAGAAAAGCACCGATGAAAAAGACGATTATCACAAGACAAAGGGGGTCGATGGTGAGAAGAACACCTGCAATTGTAATAAGAGAAATTACGTTGCCCACATAGTTTCTGACAAGACCTAAAAGATTCTGAATATTGTCAGAGGAAGATTCAATTGTCAGAATGAAGTTGTTGTAAAATTCGGGATTGTCGTAATTTTCTTCGTCAAGTCCACGGGCTTTGTCGTAAAGGGTTTTGTTAAGCCCGTAGTAAACTTTTTCTTTTTCCGTGTTCCAGAAAAATTCTCTGAAAAGCCAGGAGAAAACTTTGCTTAAAATTATAACAAGGGCAATCACTCCGACGGCTGCAAAGATTCTTTCAAGGTTTTCGCCTTCGGTAACAACGTCGATGATATACTTCACACCGATGACCGAAACGAGCCTTTCGGGAAGAATGAGAAGTATGCCCCAGATAAATTCACCGATAACAAGCAAAGGGGAAATTGAAAAGAGAAGTTTTACGAAAAAGAAAATGTTTGACAGCATACTGTACTGCTTTTTGTCTTTGGTCTTACTCATTTTCATCCTCCTTTTCTCTGTTGTAACTTGATGCCTGGAGGGTGAACATACGGCTATACTCTCCGCCTTTTGAAAGAAGTTCCTGATGGGAGCCTCTTTCGAGCACCTTTCCGCCGCCTAAAACGATGATTTTATCCGAAAGAACGGCAGAAGAAAGTCGGTGGGATATATAGAGAACGGTTTTGCCTTTTGTAACCTCAATCAGACTCTGATACATCTTGTATTCTGCAATCGGGTCAAGGGCAGAGGAAGGCTCGTCGAGAACCGCAAACTGAAAATCCTTTGCAAAAAGACGGGCAACGGAAACTTTCTGGTTTTCACCGCCCGAAAGACCGATACCGTCATTTTCAAATTCTCTTGTAAGTACCGTATCGCCTTCTTTTTGCAGGGCAGAAATCTTATCCCATATACCGCTTTGCATGAGGGCGGTTTTCGCCTTTTCTTTTTCTTCGTCGGAACATTCGTGACACATAATATTTTCGTAAACGGAAACGGCAAAGTTTTTGTAATCCTGAAAAACGGCGCCGTAACTTTCACGCAGAGAAGTAAGGTCATAATCCTTGATGTTTATGCCGTTATAGAGGATCTCACCCTCTGTGGCATCGTAGAAACGAAGCAGGAGTTTGACAAGAGTACTTTTACCTGCACCGTTGACACCCACAAGAGCAACGGTTTCGCCTTTATTTATTTTAAATGAAACGTCTGTGAGAGAATTCTTTTCTGCCGAGGGGTAGCGGAAAGAAACATTTTTAAATTCAAGAGATTCAAATTCTTCACATTTCTTGCTGCCGCCGATGATTTCAGGTTCGTAATCAAAAAACTCACGCAGATTCTGGAAGTAGAAAGCCGCTTCGGAGAGCATCTGAAAACTGTTTGCAACACGCATTGTTGATATACTTACGGAATTGATTGAAGAAAGTACAACGGAAAAGGCGGAAACAGTCATGGTTTTGGTGAAAACGAACTGATATGCCGCAAGAGCGTAGGTGCCGATGGTTGGGATAAAATCACTGAAAAGTGAACTTACCATACTGTAAATGAAAAGCCGTACACCGTAACTTTTCAGAATTTCCACGTTGGCATCAATTGCCGCTTTGAAGCGTACCATTAAAACAGCAAAGATATTTGATGTGCGTATATCTTTTGAATACTCTTTAAGGAAAACCGTGCGCTGAATATAGGCTTTAATTCGGTTGTTGGCGGTCATTTCCTTGTCACGTTTAAAGACAAGTTTGCTTTTGAAAAGTTCAATAACAAAAACAAAGCCGGTAGGCAGCAGGAAAAGAAGATAAACAGGGTCAATTGTTGTGACGGTACCGACAACAAGGGCTAAAGAGAGAATGCTGCCGAGAACAAGGGCAACGTTATTGCAAACGGAATCGAAAAGTCCCCATGCGAGCACTTGCGTTGCACGTTGGTATTTGTCGTAAAATTTCGGGTCTTCATAGCAGGAAATGTCAAGTTCCAAAGCCTTTTTAAAAACCTTGTTATTAAGTTCCTTTAAAACATTTTTTGTTGAAACCTGTCTTACATAGGCGGTGTACCAGATGATGCCTTTAAGCACCACAGATAAGACAAGAAACAAAACAAGGTTTTTGAAATATTCCTCGAAATTACCCTTTGCGTCAATGATTCCGAGAAGTATCTTTAAAAACAGAATATTCTGAACAAAAAGAGAAAACACCGAATCTGCAATCCAATTGGCAAGGGAGCAAATGAGAAGTTTTTTATCTGCCTGCCATACAAGTTTTAAGGCAAAGGCAATGTTTTTGACAAGGGGAACCTTCCCTCTGTCGCCCGTGTAACGTAATCTCGGGCTCATTTTTATCACCTCGATTTTTATATTTTCAGGTTGAAACAAACCGTAACGGAGTTTGCGACTGTAAAATATTGGGACAACACACATATTACTCTTAAAAGCAGTAAAATACAAGTCTTGTATTTTTTGACAAGGTATGTTATAATAAATATGTAAGAGGAGGGTGTTGGTTTCGGCTTTAGGTCGGAACTTTTATTTTTTTATGGGATATGCAACAAAACAGCAGAAAAATTTATCTTATAAAGTGAAGAAAACACAGCAAGGGGGATAACAATGAAAATCAAAAGATTGTTTTATTGGGCACTTTGTATTTTAACGGTGCTTATGTGTATGAGTTTAACGGCTTATGCGGATATAGGTCCCAAGGCTTCGGTACATATTATCTTTGAAAATATGGGTGACGAACTTTGCTACGGAACTCTTCTTTCAGAAACGGACTGCACGGGACCTGCGGCGGTATGGGACGGAAAAGATGAAAACGCAAGGCACAATGAAAACGAGTATTACTCATATTCAGAACTAAACTTCGACATCTGGAAAGCCTTTGTCGATTATAAAGATACTGACGGTTACTACTTTTTGCAGTCAGGCTGGAAAGTCAGCGAAAATAAGGAACTCGCCTGGACTTACTATCCGCCCCACAGTTTCAAAATTCTTCTCTATTACCCCGAAAGTGAAAAGTTTGCCGTCAGCGGAATTTATGAAAGATACGCCTTTGACACTTATTACACGGTTAATATGCAGGGCATTGAAATCGGCACTGTGGATTATAACGAAACCCTCAGCACCGACGAACGTATTGAACAGTTTGAAGCCTCCACCCGTCAGGAACTGACGGCTGAAAAATCCTACGATTATTCAAAAGAACTTCTGTCATTGTTTGCACGTATTGTGATAACAATTATTATTGAAACGGCAGTTGCTCTTATTTTCGGCTTCAGAAAGAAAAATGAACTTATTTTCCTTTCTGCCGTCAATATCATAACCCAGATAATACTTAACGTTCTTTTAAATGCGGTGAATTTCACTTCGGGTTATCTTGCTTTTACTTATAACTATATTTTCTTTGAAATTATCGTCTTCGCCCTTGAAGCACTGCTTTATTCGGCATTTATGAAAAAACTCGGCAGCAAAGAGAGAAAAGCAAGGTTTTACATTATCTATTCTTTTGTGGCAAATGCAGTTTCCTTCGGTGCAGGCTTCATCGCGGCAAAGATTATCCCGGGAATATTTTAAGGAGGAGTTTTAATGAAGAAAAAAATTGTTACCGTAATATGTGTAATTCTGCTTGTGGCTACTGTTTTTACAGCGCTTTTGTTTTCAGCCGTGCAAAGAGGTTTTGGCTTTTCCGTTGCAAGATGTCTTGTGGCAGAAAACGGCTCATATATGATGATAAAAGAAAACTCACCCATCGTTATGCATAACACAAAGGATAATGAAAAACTTTTCAATAATATTGATACGGGTGACAGAATATGGGTTGTTCACGACGGTATAAACGAGTCTTACCCCGGCTCGACGGGAGTGTATGCGGTTATTAAACTCGGTGAGGGTGAGGTGTCGGATATACCCGAGGAAGTTCTTAAGAGCCTTTCTGAACACGGTTGGATTGTTCTGGTAAGTGAAGGAGAAGTCAGGAATTAATCCTGATTTTTTCTTTTTTACTCTTGCAAAAAATCGGGGAGGGTGTATAATCGTCTTGTAAAATAAAAAAAGGGAAGTGTTACCAATGTCAAAAATTTTTGCTCACAGAGGTTTTTCAGGCAAATACCCCGAAAACACAATGCTCGCTTTTGAAAAGGCAGTTGAAATCGGTGTTGACGGAATTGAACTTGACGTTCATCTTACAAAAGACGGAGAAATTGTTATCATTCACGATGAAGATATTAAAAGAACCTGCGACGGCGAAGGTCTTGTTAAGGATATGACTCTTGAAGAACTTAAAAAGTTCGATGCTTCCGCCGCTTTCAGAGGAGTTTACGGCTTTTGCGGTATCCCCACTTTGAGAGAATATTTCGAACTTGTAAAAGATACCGACATTATAACAAACATTGAACTTAAAACAGGTGTTTACGAGTATGAGGGCATTGAACGGAAGGTGACTGACCTTATTAAAGAATTCGGTCTTGAAGATAAAATAATCTTCTCTTCCTTTAATCACTTCACTGTTAAACGTTGCGAAAAAATTGCACCCGAAATCAAGAGGGGCTTCCTCACGGGTGACTGGCTTGTGGATTTCGGCAAATACACAAGGGAAAGAAATGTGCAGTGCTGTCATCCCTGGCACATCACTTTAAGCAAAGAAGTCATTGACGAAATGCACTCTGCAGGTTGTGAAATCAACACCTGGACAGTTAACGAATATGAAGATATTGAGCGTCTTGCCGAGTGGGGAGTAGACTCCCTTATCGGCAACTTCCCCGACAGAATGATTGAAAAACTCCGATAAAAATTAAACCCCACAGTCGAAAAAAACTGTGGGGTTAATACTTATGTAATTTTATGCGAAAAGTGAGTCAACGGTCATACAGAATGAAACGATTGTATCAATAACAGTTGTTACAAAATCGATGTTGAGAAGGTCACGGATAGCTTCAAGGGCATTAACCTTCATTTCGATAAGGAAGCAGTTGAACACTCTTTCTTCTGCACCCTGATTTTCGCCCTGTGTTGCGGACTCGGTCGTGGGCTCTGTTGTGGTAGTTGCGGTTTCTGTTGTGGGCTCGGTTGTTGTCGGAGCCGTTGTGGTGGGTGCAACCGTTGTGGAAGTTGTTGTTTCGGGGGTTGATGTGGTAGTTGTGACCTCGGCGGTTGCGGCAACGGCAATGGGTTTGTCAATTGTAGCCGTAACGGAATTTGTGAGGGCGCCGATTATGTAACCGCTGCAAAAGAGGATAATTGCCGTAAGGGAATATAAAATGCCTTTTTTAAGATAATCTTTCTGTTGTGTACTCATATTTCTTCGTCCTTTCATTTATGCTCTGTATTTATGAATTTTCTATCATAATTTTATAGGCTAATTCTTCAAGTTGTTCAATGCTTTCAAGCATACCTACCTGCTGTCTGTAAGAAGCGGCACCTTTTATGCCTTTGATATACCAGGCGGCGTGTTTTCTGGCTTCTCTGATACCGACTCTTTCACCCTTATATTCGCAGATGCGTTTTATATGCTTTACCATAACCCTCATTCTTTCGCTTACGGGTGGCTCGGGGAGAATGACTTCGTGTTCAAGATAGGCGTTTATCTGACTGAAGACCCAGGGTCTGCCCAAAGCGCCTCTGCCCACCATAATGCCGTCGCAGTTCGTTTCTTCAATCATCTGTGCGGCAGATAAACCGTCGGTAATGTCGCCGTTGGCAATAAGAGGAATATTCACATTCTTTTTAACTTCCGCAATCATTTTACGGTCAACGGAGGGAGCGTACATCTGTGCTCTTGTTCTGCCGTGAAGGGTAATTGCATCAATACCTGCCCTTTCGGCTCTTTGTGCCATTTCAACGCAGTTGATGCTTTCGCTGTCCCAGCCCAAACGGATTTTTACCGTGACGGGAATATCAACGGCATTACGAACACTTTTCATTATTCTTTCGGCAAGGTCGGGATTTTTTGAAAGCGCCGCACCGCCGCCGTTTCCTGCAATTTTCGGAGCAGGACACCCCATATTTATGTCAATGGCGTCGGGATTATAGGCAAGGCAACTTTTTGCACTTTCCGCCATAATCTCAGGGTCGGAGCCGAAAATCTGTGCCGCCGCAGGTCGTTCTTTTTCGGAAAGGAGTAACAGTTCCTTGCTTTTTCTGTCGCACATTGTAAGACCTTTACTGCTTACCATTTCGCTGACAACGTAAGAAGCGCCGTACTCCACGCAAAGTTCCCTGAAGGCTCTGTCGGCAACACCTGCCATAGGGGCAAGAATTGCAGAGCGGGAACTGATTTCTATATCACCAATTTTCATTTATAATCTTCCTTTTTTATTCTATCTGATATTATAACACATACGGGGATAAATTTCATTACTTTTTTAAAAATTTTTATTTATCTGTTGACAAACAGAGGTATATGCATATAATAATATTTGAACAGTTGTTCAAATGATAAAAAGAGGTGCTTTTATGCTTGAAGAAAACAAGGATTTTTTAGCCTTGGAAAAAGAGGAAGCCAAAAAAGTTCAGGCAGGTCAACTTGATGAAAACGTGCTTTTTGATTTGGCGGAACTTTTCAAAATTTTCGGTGACTCCAACAGAATCAGAATTTTGTTCGCTCTTTCGGGAACGGAACTTTGCGTGAGTGATATAGCGACAATACTTTCTCTTTCAACCTCTGCCGTAAGCCATCAGCTTCGTATTCTAAAAGCATCAAAACTTGTTAAATGCAGAAGAGAAGGCAAAATAATTTTCTATATGCTTGACGACGAGCACGTCAGAGAGATAATCAATTTAGGTCTTGAACACGTTATTGAGTGAGGTATTTTGTGAAAACACAAAGAAATATTTTAATTGCATTTATTCTTAATCTTTCTTTTTCAATTTTTGAATTTATCGGCGGAGCCATAACGGGAAGCGTTGCTATTGTTTCCGATGCAGTTCACGATATGGGCGATGCGGCGAGTATAGGTCTGTCGTATTTCCTTGAAAAGAAAAGCAAAAAGGAGCCCGATGATAACTACACCTACGGATATATAAGATACTCCGTTGTGGGAAGCGTTATCACAACGGTGATTTTGCTTGTCGGTTCTGTTGCCGTTATATATAATGCAGTTTGCCGTATTATAACTCCCGTGGAAATAAATTATAACGGAATGATAATTTTTGCCCTTTTCGGCGCTGCCTTAAATTTCCTTGCGGCGTATTTCACCAGAGAAGGCGACTCTCTTAATCAGAAAGCAGTAAATCTTCATATGCTTGAAGATGTGCTTGGCTGGGTTGTTGTTCTTATCGGTGCCGTAATAATGCGCTTTACGGATATTCCAATTATTGACCCGCTTATGTCAATCGGTGTTGCTGTTTTCATACTGGTAAACGCTGTGAAAAACCTTAAAACCGTTACAGACCTTTTTCTTGAGAAAACACCCGACAGCATTTCCGTGAGTGAAATTAAAGAGCACCTTTGCGAAATCGAAGGTGTTGCCGATGTTCACCATATCCATATACGCAGTATTGACGGCTACCGCAACTATGCCACAATGCACATCGTTACCGACGAAGACCCCCACAAAATTAAAGATGCAGTACGGGAGGAACTGAAGGAACACGGTATAGTTCATTCAACTCTTGAGCTTGAGAGCACTTCGGAGCACTGCCACGAAGAAAAGTGCTGTATTACGGGCGAGACCCCTCACGGTCATCATCACCATCATCACCACCATTAAGAAAAGCAGGGTTTGTAGCCCTGCTTTTTGTTGTATGGCAAAATCTGACACTTAATAAATGTCAGGTTTAATTTTTTGATTGTGTAGGATAAGGCTCTTTTGTTTGTGTTCTGTCCATTAGATAATCCACGCTGACTCCGTAATAATCGGCAAGTTTAATGAGCACCTGATCAGTAAAAGCTATGACTCCTGTTTCGTATTGTGAGTAAGTGTTTTGCGACATGCCAAGGATTTTGGCAATTTCACGTTGCTTTAAATCCCTGTCTTCACGTAAAGCACGTACATTTTTAAAAATCATATATATATCACCTGTAATTATTATAAATATCTTGAATACAGATATTGACTTTTATCTGAAATACAGATAAAATATTAAATATGATAGTATTTATCATATCAATAGGAGCAGTATTTCCACCACTGCTCTCAAATGAAAAACAAAGGAGACATGAAAAATGAAATTTTGTCAAAAATGTGGAACACAACACGAAGATACCGCTGTAAATTGCACTAATTGCGGTACGCCTTTTGAGGCTCAGCCTGATCAAGTGCAGAAAACAACTCAAGTTGTTCAAGTTAACAACATTGTGCCGAAAAGAAAGAAACGAGGTTGCTTAATTGCCATAATTATCGTTCTTATTATTGCCATTTTTATAGGTATAGGCTCATCTGAAGAAGAACCCGAAAAAGAATTTGGAGATGTTGGCTCTTATAATGTGGTTATTAAAGATCATTTTTATGAAGAAAACTCCGAGAATGAGAAGGTCATAGTTATAACTTACACTTTCACAAATAAGTCGGAATCTGATGCAAGTTTCGATGTTTCCATGTATGATCAATGCTTTCAGAACGGGATAGAGCTTGAAAAAGAATTCTTTTCATATGAGATTGACAACTACGATACAGACAATCAGTCAAAAACAATAAAACCGGGTGCAACTATTGATGTACAGCAGGCATATATACTCAATGATGAAGAAACTGCCATTGAAGTTGAAATCAGCGAGTTTTTAGGATTTGATGATCCTATCACTTTTACAATAGAAATTGAGTAATTTAAAATATATTTTTTGTATTTCAAGGGATTATTTAAATTGTCAAAATCAAATAACCTCACGGGAACGGGCAGAAATGTCCGTTCCTTTTTTACGCATAAAAAATCTTATATTTGTATATCTTTATGGAAAAATTTGTGTTATACTATTACCAACACAAATTTAAGAGGTGCGAAAAATGAAACTTCTTGTTCTTGACGGAAACAGTATTGTCAACAGAGCCTTTTACGGTATCAAACTTCTGACAAACAAAGACGGTCAGTTTACCAACGGTATCTACGGCTTTCTTAATATTCTCATTAAACTCCGTGAGGAGTGTCAGCCCGATAAGGTGGCAATTGCCTTTGACCTGAAGGCTCCCACTTTCAGACATAAGATGTACTCCGAGTATAAAGCAGGACGAAAGGGTATGCCTGAAGAACTGCGCAGTCAGATGCCCATTTTAAAGGAACTGCTCACCGCTTTAGGTTACACAATCGTAGAAAAAGAAGGCTACGAAGCCGACGATATTCTCGGTACTCTTTCGGCTCAGTGCAAGGAAGGGGACGAGTGCTTTATTGCAACGGGTGACCGTGACTCTCTGCAACTTGTGAGCGATACCACAAAGGTACTTCTTGCCTCAACAAAAATGGGCAAAGCCATTACCACCGTATACGATAAAGAAAAAATAATGGAAGATTACGGCGTTGAGCCCAAGGGTATGATTGAAATTAAGGCTCTCATGGGCGACTCCTCGGATAATATTCCCGGCGTTGCAGGTGTGGGACAGAAAACCGCAGGCGACCTTATTGCAAGGTACGGCAGTATCGACTACATCTATGAGCACCTTGAGGAACTCGAAATCAAAAAAGGCGTTCACGATAAACTTCTTGCCGATAAGGACAACGCTTTCTTAAGCCGTACTCTCGGCACAATCTGTCTTGAAGCACCCGTTTGTCTGAATATGGAAACTTACAGTATCGGTGAGATTGACGCAAAGAAAGCAATTTCCATACTTGTAAATCTTGAAATGTTCGGTATAATCGAAAAGCTGGGTCTTACGGCAGAAAAGAACACCGCTTTAACGGTGGAGGAAAAAGAGAAAAAGTCTTTCATTGAAGAAAGAGATTTGCCTTTGCTTCTCGGTGAAATCAAAAAAGAGGGTAAGGCGTATTTCAATACCTTCTTTGATGAAAAGGGCATAAAGGAATTCTGGTTCTCCTTTGAGGATAAGGTGAAGTATGTTGCTTCGGACTGCCTGGACTTTGAAGAATTTGTCTGCGCCTTCCTTTCGGGTGACAGTGAAAAATATACAAGTGACGTCAAGGCTCTTTATAAATTTGCAAAGAAAAAGAACGTTGAAGTTAAAAACGTAAAAATGGATACCTCTCTTGCAGGCTACATTCTCAACCCCTCGGCAAACTCTTATGAGGCTGACAGACTCTGTCAGGAGTACGGGGTGCTTTGTGATGTGGACTGTGCAGATGAGTTTAAAGAAAAGGCGGTTGTCTGTGCTTCTTTCAGAGATTTGTGCGGTAAACTTCTCTCCCTTATGGAAGAAAACGGACAGACGGAACTTTTCTATGAAATTGAAATGCCTCTTGCAGAAGTTCTTGCCGATATGGAAAGGGTAGGCTTCCTCGTTGACAAAGAGGGCATTGAAAAATTCGGCGAACTTATGACGGAAAAGGCTGAAGAACTGACACAGAGAATTTATACCCTGGCAGGTGAGGAGTTTAATATCAACTCACCCAAACAACTCGGCAAGGTGCTTTTTGAAGATTTGCTCATACCCTGCCGAAAGAAAACAAAAAGCGGTTATTCCACCAATGCGGAAGTTCTTGAAGAACTTTCGGCGGATTATCCCATTATTGCCGACGTTCTCGAATACAGAGCAATATCAAAACTCAAGTCCACCTACTGCGAGGGACTTTTGAAGGTTATTGACTCTGACGGCAGAATCCGTTCAACTCTTAATCAGACGGAAACGAGAACGGGCAGAATTTCTTCCGCAGAGCCCAATTTGCAGAATATTCCCGTGCGCTCGGAACTCGGCAGAGAAATGCGTAAATTCTTCTGTGCCGCTGAGGGCAAAGTTCTTGTCGATGCCGACTATTCACAGATTGAACTGCGTGTTCTTGCTCACTTGTCAAATGACAGCGCAATGATACAGGCTTTCAATGACGGAGAGGATATTCACGCAATTACTGCCTCCGAGGTTTTCAATATGCCCTTATTTATGGTAACTCCTCTTATGAGAAGCAGAGCAAAGGCGGTAAACTTCGGTATTGTTTACGGTATCGGTGCTTTCTCACTTGCAAAGGATATCGGCGTAACGAGGAAAGAGGCGGATAACTATATAAAGGGTTATCTTCACCATTACAGCGGTATCAGAAACTATCTTGAAAAGACTGTTGAGAAAGCAAGAGAAGACGGCTTTGTCAGCACCATGTTCGGCAGAAGAAGATACCTTTCGGAACTTTCCGCAAGCAATAAAATGCTTCAGGCTTTCGGCGAAAGAGTTGCAAAGAATATGCCCGTTCAGGGAACTGCCGCCGATATAATCAAAATCGCAATGATAAAAGTCAGTGTCCGGCTCAAAAAAGAAAAACTTGACGCAAAACTCATTATGCAGGTTCACGACGAACTTATTGTTGAGTGCAGCGAAAAGGACAGACAGGCAGTTGAAGTCATTCTCAAGCAGGAAATGGAAAACGCCTGCAAGATGAAAGTCAAACTTCTTGCCGATGTCCACTGCGGAAAGACCTGGTATGATGCAAAGGGGTGACAATCCGCCCCACTTTTCACCACCGAAAATTTCAAAGTCCCTTTTTCTCAATGAAAAGGGGACTTTTCCTTTTGCTCCCTTTAAAAACAACGGAAAAAATCTGAAAATTTTTTCTTTTATATGTTGACTTTTTTTCTGTATAAGTTTATAATGTTTCTACAAAGTGGGGAAAGTGACTGTATTTGTGTCGGTCGAAGGGGAATTTTGGTGGAAATCAAGGTTCTTTCTTCTGCTTTAGTTTAAAGAAAGGAAGGCTGAATGTTATGTTTATCGGTACATACGAACATAACCTTGACGGAAAAAACAGAGTTTTCATTCCCGCAAAGTTCAGAAACGGTCTCGGCGATGACTTCATTTATAAGATTTTTCCTTCAGAGCATCCTTCCGTTCAACTTTACAGCAAAGAAGAATTTGAAAAAACTTTCCTCGGCTCCGTTGACGGCATAACCCACCCCGTTAAAAAAAGAGAGGCTCTTGCAAGAATCTATCACGGCGCAGGCGTTGCCTCCTACGACAGTCAGGGCAGAATTGTTATTAACCCCTTGATTGCAAAAAAAGCGGGAATTGAAAAGCAGTGTGTTTTCGTCGGCTTCGGCTCCTATGTTGAAGTAATGAGTCCCGAAACTTATGAAAACTATCTTCAGTCCATCAGTGACAGTTATATTGCCGACGAGCAGGCTATTAAGAAGGAAGAAGAAATTTACCGCAATCTTCTTGCAGAGGGCAAGTTCATTTCTTCTCCCGAAGCATCACTGTAAGAGGTGCGGTTATGGAATTTTCTCATAAAAGTGTTCTTCTTCAGGAAACAATTGATGCCCTGAATATAAAAAAAGACGGCATATACGTTGACTGTACCTGCGGCGGTGCGGGACACAGCCGTGAAATATTAAAGCATCTCGGCGAAGGCGGTCGGCTTATTGCAATTGACCAGGACCCCGACGCAATTGAGATTATAAAAGAAAGAATCGGTTGCCATCCGTGCGTTACGGTGGTACACGATAATTTTTCAAATTTAAAGAATATCCTTGAAAATCTCGGAATAGAAAAAGTTGACGGAGTTCTTGCGGATTTAGGTGTTTCTTCCCATCAGCTTGACAAAGCGGAAAGAGGCTTTTCTTATCATAACGACGCTCCTCTTGATATGCGTATGTCACAGACGGGAATGTCTGCCGAAGACGTTGTCAATACCTATTCCTATAAAGATTTAGTCAGAATTTTCCGTGATTACGGCGAAGAAAAGTTCTCGTCGAGAATTGCGGCGGCAATTACAGACGAAAGAGAAAAAGCAAGAATAACAAGCACCACCTTCCTTGCAGAGATAATCAAAAATGCAATACCTGCCGCAACAAGACGTTCAGGCGGTCACCCTGCAAGAAGAGTGTTCCAGGCTTTGAGAATAGAAGTCAACGGCGAACTTGAAAAAGTCAGTCAGACCGTGGATGATATGTTCTCGAGTCTTAATGTGGGCGGCAGAGTGGCGATAATCACTTTCCATTCTTTAGAAGACAGAATAGTCAAAAAGGCTTTCGCTTCTTTCTGCAAGGGTTGTGAGTGTCCCCCGTCAAGTCCCATTTGTGTTTGCGGAAAAACGCCCGAGGGTAAACTGCCCTTTAAAAAGGTGCTTCCCTCAAAGGAAGAAATTGAAGAAAATCAAAGGTCAAGAAGTGCAACACTTCGGTGTGTTGAAAAGATAAAGTAAGTAAAAAAGGTGCGTGAAAGCGGACATATGAGGTATATCGTGTCCGATTCCCGTCACCTTCAGTGAAAGGGTGAGAGAGATGGCGGCAGAGAATGCTTATAAGTACGACTACGGTTATGCGCAGACGGCAGAACCTCTGGTCAGGGAAGAAAAACAGGAAAAGCAAAATTTAAAGACCCTTAAAAAGCAAAAGCCCGATGCAATTGCTCTTGAAAAAAGAGATCTGAAGCAAGTTTTGAAAATTGCCGCTGCCGTTGCCCTTGTAATCGGTATGTTCGGAATTGTTTGCGACAGTCACTACAAAAAAGAAAACGCCAAAAGAAACCTTAATGCCGCAAACAGTAATCTTATTATCTGTCAATCGGAATTAAAGGAACTCAATTCAAAACTTGTGGCTTTGAGAACGCAGCAGAATATTGACCTTTATGCCGTTGAAAAATTAGGTATGGTCAAAGTTACCTCGGACAATGAGGTTTATCTTGACTCATATAACGGAAATCAAGTAATTTTATCTCAAAGCACAGAAAAGGACACAGATAAATAATTTTTATAACACAAGGGGACTGTTAAAAGTATACTTTACTTACACAGCCCCTATTTTGGGATTTAATGAGATTTTTGCGTATCAACTAAAAAGGAGTGTTTTCCTTGTATTTCAGATTATATAAAGACCGTGTTAAAAGAAAAACCGACACAACCTTTGTCAAACGGGCAAAAGGTCTTGTGGCGGGTTTTCTTGTGTTTTTGTTTTGTGTTAATCTCGGCAGAATAGGTTGGATAATGGCGTTTCACGGCGAAGAATACCGTCAGGCAGCCGTTGAAAGTCAACTTTATGACGAAACGATTGAGGCTATAAGAGGCACAATCTATGACCGAAATATGACCCCTCTGGTTACAAGCACATCGGCATGGATTCTCTGTGCCAACCCCAACGAAATCAGAAAGTTATTTTCAAAATATGACGAAAGTTATCTCAATGAATATTACTCGTATCTTGCAAAGGGTATAGCAAAAATACTTGACCTTGAAGCAAAGGATGTAAAGAAACTTCTTAAAAAAGAGGACAGTCAGTATGTGCGAATTAAAAAAGAGGTAACACCCTCTGAAAAAATAGCGCTTCAGGCTTTCCTTGAAGAAAAATATATTTTTTACGTTAGCGTAGAAACAACCTCATGGGGCAAAACAACAACAGAGGAAAAAAAGAAAAGCGTAAGCCCGTCTTCCTGCTTTTCCTATGAAAATGACAGTACCAGAGTTTATGCCCAGAGCCATCTTGCTTCAACGGTGCTCGGCGTTGTAAATGACGAAAACAACGGTGTTACCGGTCTTGAAAGTTACTATAACAGTATCCTTACGGGTGAAAGCGGCAGAATAGTTACCGCCAAAGACTCAAGAGGTCAGGTGCTCGATTCAAGTTTTGAAACGGTTTTCGATGCAAGTGAAGGCAACGGCATTGTTATAACTATTGACGCTAATATTCAATCCTACCTTGAAAATGCACTTGAACAGGCACTTAACAGTATAAACTCCGAAAGTGTCTACGGTATTGTTATGGACGTTGACACGGGTGCGATTCTTGCAATGAGTGAAAAACCCGACTTTGACCTTACGAATCCTGGCACTCTCAATGACTATGCAGATACGTCACTTCTTAAAACTTTTGAAAGCGGAAGTGAAGAATATAACACGGAATACAGCCGTCTGCTTTATGAGCAGTGGAGCAGTTCCTGCGTAACGGATACTTACGAGCCGGGCTCAACGTTCAAAATCTTCGGTGCCTCTGCGGCAATCGAGGAAGGCACGGCTTCTCTTAACACAACTTACACCTGCGTGGGCTATAACAGAGTCGCAGACACAACCTATCACTGCGCAAACAACAGAGCCCACGGCTATCAGACTCTTACACAGATGCTTATGAATTCCTGTAACTGCGGATTTATAAATGTAGGTCAGACACTCGGTATAGAGTCCTATATGAAATACTTTGAAGCCTTCGGTTTTACGGAAAGAACGGGTATTGACATCGGCAACGAAGCATACTCCTATGTTCATAACGCAGAAACTATGTCGATTGTTGACCTTGCAAGTACCTCGTTCGGTCAGTCTTTCAGAATAACTCCCTTGCAACTTATCACCGCAACCTGTGCAATTGCCAACGGCGGAAAACTTATGAAGCCTTATCTTGTGCAAAGCGTTGTTGACAGTGAGGGTAACATTGTTTCACAGACAGAACCCACCGTTGTAAGAAATGTAATTTCCGAATCCACTTCACAGAAGGTAACATCAATGATGGAAGCCGTTGTTGAGGCGGGTACGGGTAAAAACGCATACCTTGCAGGTTACCGTGTGGCAGGTAAGACGGCAACGGCACAGAAACTTGACGACAATTCAGAGCAGGAAATTTACGTTGCTTCTTTTGTCTGTTTTGCCCCCGCCGATGACCCGGAGGTTGCAATACTTATCTGCGTTGAAAACGGCGCAGGTGAAATCCGTGGCGGCGGTGCTCTTGCCGCTCCCATTGCAAAAGAGGTTATGAGTTCAACTCTCTCATATCTCAACATTGAACCGAGATACACCGAAAGTGAACTTAAAAAAATCAGCGGAACTACACCTGCTCTTATCGGCAAAAACATCAGTCAGGCAAAGGTTGCCGCTGCTGCAGAAGGCTATTCGACGAGAGTTGTCGGTGACGGTGATACCGTTATTTCACAGGTTCCCGCTTCCGGTCAGACAATACCCTCGGGCGGCGTAGTTGTTCTGTATACCGAAACAGATATGCAAGCCCAGGAAGTTGAAGTCCCCGATTTTTCAGGTCTTACGGTAAGTCAGGTAAACAGCCTTGCCGTATCAAAGGGAATTAACGCAGTTTTCTCAGGGCCCACAGATGCTTCGGGCACCGTTTCTTACAGTCAGGATGTGGCTGTGGGAGCAACGGTGGAAGCAGGCTCAAAGATTACCGTTTATTTTAAAGCAGAAGTAATTGATGAGGATTAAAGGAGGATTTTTATGCTTATTTCACAACTGCTTAGTAATGCAAATATCATGTATAAAGCACAGGACGTTGATATAAAATATATTACTGACGACTCAAGAAAGGTAGAAAAAGACACTCTCTTTATCTGCCACGAAAAAGGCGAACCCTATGTTGCACAGGCAATTGAAAAGGGTGCAGTTGCAGTTGTCGCTCAGAGAAAATTAAGTGAAAATACAATTGTTGTTGAGGACACAAGAAAAGCATACGCTCTTTTATCGGCGGCATTTTTCGGTCACGCAAACAGAAAAATCAAGGTTATCGGTGTAACGGGCACCAACGGCAAAACAACGGTTACGAATATGATTTACAGTATTCTCACCCTTGCAGGTCACAAGTGTGCACTTCTCGGCACCGTTGAAAACCGTTTCGGCGGCAAGGCAGAACCCGCTTCTCTTACAACTCCCGACAGTTTTGAACTTCACAGAATGTTCAGCGAAATGGTTTCCTGCGGTACGGAGTACTGCATTATCGAGGCTTCTTCCCAAGGTCTTTTTCAGCAAAGACTTTACGGCGTTGAGTTTGAGGCAGGCATACTGACCAATGTAACCGAAGACCATCTTGACTATCACAAAACTATGGAAAATTACAAAGAGGCAAAGAAAATTCTCTTTACCCAGAGCAAACTTTCCGTAATAAATTATGACGACGAATATGCCGATGAGTTTGTAAAAGCCGCTTCTTGCACCGTCAAGACTTATTCTCTTGAAAGTGACAGTGCCGACTATACGGCAAAATGCATAAAATTCGGCGACGGAATAACGGACTACGCAATTGTTACCGACGGACTCATTCACAGAATTAAATCTCACCTTCCCGGTATTTTCAACATTTCAAACACAATGGCGGCAATTATCACCTGTTCAAACCTCGGTGTAAGCATTGAAACCTGTGCGGCGGCTATGAGAAACTTCTACGGTGTTAAGGGCAGATTTGAACTCGTTGAAATCGACAAGCCTTATAAGGTTGTAATCGACTACGCCCACACACCCGATGCTCTTAAAAATATTATTCTTGCTTTAAGAAATTTCCACGGCAAAAGAATAATCACTCTTTTCGGTTGCGGCGGCAACAGGGACAGAGAAAAACGCAGTATTATGGGTGAAATCGCCTCAACCTATTCGGATATTGTTATTGTTACAAGCGACAATCCGAGAGGGGAGGAGCCGGGAGATATTATAGAAGATATCGTAAAAGGTATTAAAGACACAAAAACTCCCGTATATATTAAAGAAAACAGACGTGAAGCAATTGCTTACGCTTTGAAAATTGCTCAGCCCGAAGATATAATTCTTCTTGCAGGTAAAGGTCACGAAACCTATCAGATCATCAAAGACGAAAAACTTCATTTTGACGAAAGAGAAGTTGTAAGAGAAATATTATCGGAAGTCTAAAATAAAAGTACATATTTGAAAGGAATGTTTTAAATGACAACAACATCGGCAATTATACTTTCAGCAGTAATTTCCTTTGCAGTTACGGCACTGCTTGGATTTGTGCTTATACCCGTTCTGCACAACCTTAAATTCGGTCAGAATATTCTCACGGATATCGGTCCCAAGTGGCACGCAAAGAAACAGGGTACTCCCACAATGGGCGGTTTTATGTTTATTATAGGTATACTTGTTTCCGTAGCAGTAACGTATATTATCTGCAAAGTGACGGGTCTTCAGATTTTTGCAGACCTTGAAATTACAAGACATCAGCAGTATACAAGAGTTTTCGCAGGCATCTTAATGGCAATCTGTTTTGCCTTTGTTGGTTTTGCCGATGATTATATCAAGGTTGTTAAAAAGAGAAATTTAGGTCTTACCGAAATCCAGAAAACAATTCCCCAGGTACTTATCATCGGTTGTTATCTCGCTTCTTTTATTATAAGTGAGAACACTTCAATGTTCATTCCTTTTTACGGCAAAGTTGCCTTCGAGGGTATCGGCGGAATAATTTTCTTCTGCATTTTCAGCGTATGCGTAATTTACGGCGCTATCAATGCCGTTAACTTCACCGACGGTATCGACGGCCTTTGCGGTACTGTTACAGTACCCGTCGGCGTCGCTTTCACCGTTATTGCTCTTATGCTCAGCCTCACTTCCGTGGGTATACTCGGTGCGGCTCTTGCAGGCGGCTGTGTCGGTTATGTTTTATGGAACCGTTATCCTGCAAAAGTAATGATGGGTGACACGGGCTCAATGTTCCTTGGCGGTATTGTCGTGGCTCTTGCCTATGCCGTTGAGTGTCCTCTCATTCTTCTTCCTTTGGGAATAATCTATGTTATCGAGGCTCTTTCCGATGTTATTCAGATTGGCTCAATCAAAATCCGTAAAAAGAAAGTTTTCAAAATGGCTCCCATTCATCATCACTTTGAAATGTGCGGCTGGAATGAAAATAAAATCGTTGCAGTGTTCACCTTCGTAAGCATTGTTGGCTGTGTTATCGGTGTACTTATAATGAAAGCAACGGTTGCCATGTAATTTTTTAAAATCTCATATCTTTGCAGGAGGGAAAACTGTGGTCAAAGGTTTTTTGAAAAAGCATTTTAATATAGACATAAAGTTCAGAACAAATCTGTTTCTGAACGGAAGTTTTGATGTGGTTTTTGCCTGCATTGTTTTAATTCTCTTTGCTGTCGGTATTGTTTCAATGTACTCGGCAAGTTATGCTTATGCGGCATACTATGACGGTGATGCAAATCTTTATTTCACTTCGCAACTGCGTAATGCATTCATCGGCTTTCTGTTTATGATTGTCCTGAGCAAACTTGACTATAAAATTTATAACGGCAGATTTGCCATTTTTGCATACTTTATAACGGTGGCAGTTCTTGTTTATACAATTGCTCTCGGTGCAGGCGATGAAACGGGCACAAGCCGTTGGATTTATATAGGACCTTTACAGCTTCAGCCTTCGGAATTTGCCAAGATGTCCCTGATTATTGTAATGTCTTACCTTATATGTGTTCTCAAAAATGCACTCAGGGCACCGAAGGGAAAAAGAGGTGCTTTCACTCCTCAGAAAGACGGATTGAGCAATCTTGAAATTAAACTTTTTAAAAATGTAAAAACACCTTTCAAGGCTTGTCTTGTTCTTGCCTTTGTAACCCTTTCCTACTGTGTGCTTATTCTTCTTGAAAAGCACTATTCGGCAACAATTCTCATCGGTCTTCTGGGTATTTCGATTGCCTGGCTCAGCGGTGCCAACAGAAACTACTTCGCCGCACTTGTTACGGTAATGGCGGTTGTTGTTGCCGTTGTTATAATCAACCCCGATATTATCTCAGGTTTCGGTTTTGCCGCAAGCAGAATCAAAGCCTGGCTCGACCCTTCAAATCCTATTTACGTTGACCAGAGAAGACAGACGGTAAACGGACTTTACGCCATTGGTTCGGGCGGACTTTTCGGTGTGGGCTTCGGCAACTCCGTACAGAAACAACTTTACATTCCCGAACCGCAGAACGACTTTGTTTTTTCGATTTTCTGCGAGGAGTTCGGATTTATCGGTGCGGCATTCGTGCTTATACTCTTTGCCGCTCTCATTTGCAGAGGTATGGTTATTGCCACAAAGAGCAAAGACTATTTCGGCTCACTTCTTGTAATGGGTGTTGTCATTCAGGTGGCTTTGCAGGTTATTATCAACCTTGCCGTTGTAACCGACCTTATTCCCAATACGGGTATGGCACTTCCTTTCTTCAGTTACGGCGGTTCATCGCTTATTGCCCTGCTTGGTGAAATGGGCATAGTTTTATCGGTATCAAGAAATTCAAGAATAGAAAAAGAATAAAAAAATGGGAGAGATAAAAATGAAAGTTTTATTTGCTGCAGGCGGTACGGGCGGACACATCAATCCTGCTTTAGCAGTTGCAGGTGAAATCAGAGAAAGATATCCCGATGCGCAGATACGTTTCGTCGGTGCAAAGGGCAAAATGGAAGAAAAACTTGTACCTCAGGCAGACTTTGAACTCAAAACAATTAAAATTGCAGGTTTCCAGAGAAAAATATCTCTGAAGAATATAGTAAGAAATATCCTTGCCTTATGGTATCTTCTCACTTCAGGTGCCGCTGTGAAAAAGATAATCAAAGATTTTGCCCCCGATGTTGTTGTAGGCTTCGGCGGTTACGTCAGCGGTCCCGTTGTAAGAATGGCGGCAAAAATGGGCATACCCACGGCAATTCACGAGCAGAATGCTTTTCCCGGTGTTACCAATAAGGCTCTTGCAAAACTTGTTGACAGAGTTATGCTCACGGCAAAAGATGCAGAAAAACATCTTCAGTGCAAAAACGCACCTACGGTTACGGGTCTTCCCGTAAGAGGAGAAATGCTCACTGCCGACCGAGAGATAAGCAGAGCGGAACTCGGCATCAAAGATTCACAGAAACTCATTCTTTCTATGGGCGGAAGTCTTGGTGCGGCAACAATCAACAATGCAATGGTTGATATTATTTCAGAGCATCACAAAAACGAGAATTATTATTTCCTTCACGCCATGGGTCAGTACGGTTTATGGGTGCCCGACAAACTCAAAGAAAAAGGTGTTGACCTTGAAAACAGCAGTAATGTTGAAATAAGAGAATATATAAGCGATATGCACAGATGTATGGCGGCGGCTGACGTGGTTATATGCCGTGCAGGTGCGTCATCTCTTTCGGAACTTCAGGCTCTGGGCAAGGCGTCAATTCTCATTCCCTCACCCAACGTTTCGGAAAATCACCAGTACCACAATGCAATGGCGCTTGTAAGAGGCGGTGCGGCACTCGTTATTGAGGAAAAGGATATTACGAAAGAAAAGATGAACGAACTTTTCCTTTCTCTTGCCGATGACGATGCAAAAAGACAGGCTACGGAGAAAAATGCCAAGGCAATGGCATCTCTTAATGCTAAAGAAAAAATTGCAGATATCGTAATTTCTTTGATAAAATAACCCTTTTTTAATCACGGCTTTCCGTTTCTTTGCATAAGATGATGTGAAAGGTGTGATGATATGGGCAGTTTTATTGTTGACGGAGGACGGCATCTCAAAGGTGAGGTTGATGTTCAAGGGTCAAAAAACAGTGCATTGCCCATTCTTGCGGCAACGGTACTCGTTGACGGAGTGTGTGTCATACATAACTGCCCGAATCTTACCGATGTTGATGCGGCGGTTAAAATTCTTGAACATCTTGGCTGTAAAGTAAAAAGAGGAAATAACACCGTTACCGTTGATTCGTCGAGGATATCGTGCTATAATATACCTGACTCTCTTATGCGGGAGATGCGCTCGTCAATTGTTTTTCTCGGTTCAATATCGGGCAGAACGGGTGAGGCGGTGCTTTCTGCTCCCGGCGGTTGTGAAATCGGTTTAAGACCCATTGATCTTCATTTGAGTTCCCTTGAAAAGATGGGCTTTGAAATTGATGAAAGCCACGGTCTTATTACCTGCCGAAAAAATGAGAGTTCTGAAATGACGGTTATCAGTCTTTCTTTTCCCAGCGTGGGTGCAACGGAAAATATAATTCTTGCGGCGGCTCTTTCAAAGGGCAGAACAGTAATACTTAATGCGGCAAGGGAACCGGAAATCGAAGACCTTGCAAATTTTCTTTGCCGATGCGGTTGCAGAATTGATATCCGTTCACACGGCACCGTAATAATTGACGGTGTGAAGTCGGCACACGGCTGTGAGTATACCGTAATGCCCGACAGAATTGTTGCCCTTACATATATGGCGGCGGCAGTTGTGACAAGAGGCGATGTTGTACTCAGTAAAGTCAACACAAATCATTTTATGTCTGTCATTCCCGTTTTTGAAGCGGCAGGGTGTCAGATTGAAAACAGGGGTGACTCCCTGAGAATCAGAACAGACAAACGGCCCCGTGCGGTCAGGGATATACGCACAATGCCTTATCCGGGCTTTCCTACCGATGCACAGGCACCGATTATGGCAATGCTTTCGACGGCAAGGGGTACGAGTGTAATAGTAGAAAATATTTTTGAAAGCCGTTTCAAGCATGTCGGTGAACTTGCGAGAATGGGTGCAAAAATTAAAATTGAAGGAAAAGTGGCTTTGATTGACGGCACAGACCAACTTTATCCGGCAACGGTATATTCTCCGGATTTAAGGGGCGGTGCGGCTCTTGTTGTGGCAGGTCTTGGGGCAAAAGGCACAACGGTTATCGAGCAGGTCAGTCATATTGACAGAGGCTACGAAAAAATCGAAGATGACCTGAAAAACCTGGGCGCAGAGATAAGACGGGGATAACGGGTTAAAATTAAAATTGAGTTTTTCGGGCGGCTGTATCTCTTTTTAGCAGTATACGGCCGTTCTTTATTTATATATGAAAGGAGAGTGCATTTCGTTATGAACAAAAATTCCGACAGTCTGAATTTTTATAAAGAAAACGGTGCAGGTGAAGTTAAAAACGTGACCTCCGATATGTACGAAGTCATAAGTACGGGAACGCCGATAAATTTAACAAAGAGTTCGCCGCAGAAAGCGCCGACGAATGCACCGAGAAAAAAAGCACAGACCAAAAAAACAACGGCTGCATCAAACAAGAATAAAAGTGCAATGCCCGAAAGAATATCAGAAAGTGCGAAAGGGAATAAAGCATCTCAAAGTAAAAAACAGGCACCGAAGCAAAGGGCGGAAAAGAAAAAGAGTGCTCCCAAGAGCCGTAAACCGAAGGGCAAAGATATGCGTAATGTTCCCGAAAAGGACAGGCCTATTTCCGAATCGGCTAAAGCACTCGATCAGCAGAAACAGAGAAAAACCGCAGAGAAAAAAGCCGTTAACAACAAAAAGAAACTCAACAAATCCGAGGAGAAGTACCGTGAAAGTTTAAGACAGGGAAAATCCCACGATGAAATCAGCAAGGGCAGAGCAAAAAACAAACGCAAGAAAAGAAAACTTGCGGCACTGCTTACAACGCTTACCGTTATGCTTTTTGTTTTCGGCGTTGCGGGCTGGTACGCATATAACAACGGTGCTATTTTGCAGACAATCAAACTCGAAGGCGAAACGGTTTACTCAAAAAAGCAGATAACGGAAACAGCCAACATCTATAAAGGGCTGAATATGCTCAGCATCAGAGAAAGCAAAGTCAACGAAGTGCTTACGCAGACTTATCCTTATATTCACAGTGCCGAAATCAAACGCACTCTTCCCGATACCCTTACCATTACGGTGACACCCACAAAGGAAACCCTGCTTATTAAAAACGGTTCGGACTTTTTCTGTGTGGACGATTATGATAAAATCCTTCTGCTTAAAAAGAAGAAACTTTCCGAGGGTATGTACAGAATAGACGGTCTTGAAAAGCAGGAAATCGAACTGTGCGCAACCTTTGTGCCGAGTGAAGAAAACGCAGAAAGATATGAGACGGCAAAGCGTATAATTTCCGCTCTTAAAGAAAACGGAAGTTTCAAAAAGGGCATACTGAACGTAAAGGACCTGACGGATATAACCTTTACCTATGATTCAAGAGTCAGACTCTATCTCGGTGATGGGGGAGAAATCGAAAGTCAACTTTCTCTGGGTGCCGAAACCATGCTCAAGGGAGTTGCCGAGGGACAGAAGGCGTATATTGACCTGCGATACAGTAACAAAGCCTATCTTTATGTGGGCTCAATGGAGGCTAAATAAAGGCAAATTGCGATGCGATTTTTTAAATTTAAAAATTGTAAAAAATTTATATTGCTTTCTTATTGTATTTTCTGTTAAGATGTGTTATAATAACGTGAATAATAAGTTGTTATGCCTTCTTAGGCGTCAATAAAACTATAATTTCAGTTCAAATATATTAACAGGAGGAAGTAAAATGGGCTTCATAATGGATAACGAAAATATCGCTTATAATCAGATCAAAGTTGTCGGTGTAGGCGGTGGCGGCGGTAATGCCGTTAACTCAATGGTTGAGTCAGGTATTATCGGCGTTGAATTTCTTTCAATCAATACCGACAGACAGATTCTCGAAAATTCCAAAGCAGACCATAAAATTCAAATCGGTGAAAAGGTTACAGGTTGCATGGGTGCCGGCGGTGATCCCGCAGTAGGTAAGAGAGCAGCCGAAGAAAGCCGTGACATTATTGCAGACGCTCTGCGTTCAACGGATATGGTATTCATTACTGCCGGTATGGGCGGCGGTACAGGTACAGGTGCGGCTCCCGTTGTTGCGGAAATTGCAAGAGAACTCGGTGCCCTCACCGTAGGTATCGTTACAAAGCCTTTCAAATTCGAAGGCAGAAAGAGAATGCAGCAGGCAGAAGACGGCATCAGAGAACTCGAAAAGCACGTTGACAGCCTTATCGTAATCCCCAACGAAAGACTCAAACTTTTAGGTGACAAGTCCCTTTCAATGAGAGATGCTTTCGGCAAGGCAAACGAAGTGCTCTGGCAGGGTGTTAAGAGTATTTCCGACACAATCAAAGTTCCCGGCTACATCAACCTTGACTTTGCAGATATCAAGAGCGTAATGAAAGACGCAGGTCTTGCTCATATGGGTATCGGTAGAGGCAAGGGTGCAGAGTGTGCCGCAGAAGCGACGAAGCAGGCTATTACAAGTCCTCTGCTTGAAACTGCAATTGACGGTGCAAGCGGTGTTATCATCAACGTTACATGTTCATCTGATATGTCCCTTGATATGATTGAGCAGGCAGGTTCACTTATCGCTGATGCAACACATCCCGATGCAAACATCATCTTCGGTTCGGTATTTGATGAAGATATGGGTGACGAAATGCTCATTACCGTTATTGCAACAGGCTTCGGTATGCAGAAGAAAGACGAAGCCCCCGTTCAGCAGGCTCAGGGCGCAGCAGTTCAGCCTCAGGTTGAAGGTGCTCCCGAATTTATCAGCCAGTCAGCAAGAGGCGCATCTGCAGGAACAATTTTCTCAGGTGCCAACCGTGAGGCAGTTGACTTTGCTTCAACAAAGTTCGGTCAGAGTTTTGCATCAATTTTTGAAAAAGCAGTTCAGGCTAACAATACAAACAATCAGGGTATCTTCGAGCCCATTGCAACTGCTCCCGTACAGGAGGAAGCACCCGCCCAGGAGGCTCCTGCACAGGCTTATGATGTAATTGAAACTCCCGCAAAGAAAAGCGGTTCAATCTTTGATGATGCAGACGAAGACGAAAGCGATGTTCTCCCCGTATTCAAGGGCAGAAACATTTTCGGTAACAACTGATAACTTCGAATATAAGCGAGAACTGTCCCTTCGGGGCAGTTCTTTTATGCTTTATTCGGATTGAGTAAAATAAAATTGTAAACATTATTGAAACATACTTGACCGAATTGCATATTTCTGTTATTCTATTAGATGTATTAAAATGCCCTTATAATTTTTATCATATATTTGCAACGGAGGTTTAACGGATGAAGAACGTAAAAATAAACACAGGAGTGGTTGCACTTGTAGTGCTGGTAGTTGTTTGCATCGGCTCTTTCCTCGGTGTACGTGCGATGAAAAATTCACTTGAACCGGCTACAACAGTTCAGCCTACATATAACATTTCAACTCAGGCAACAACGGAAACTACAACTGTTCCCACAACAGAAAGCACAACTTTTGAAGTTCCCACAACACAAATCACAACGGCACAGTCAGTTATCACTACATTTGCCGTTTCAACAACAGAGTCTACAACTCAGACAACAACGGAAACTACAACTGCTCCCACGTTGCCCACCACAACCCAG
Source organism: uncultured Faecalibacterium sp. (assembly GCA_964397395.1). Lineage (GTDB taxonomy): Bacteria > Bacillota > Clostridia > Oscillospirales > Acutalibacteraceae > UBA6857. Next base: position 15,004 of record CAYNIN010000001.1, on the reverse strand, counting down.
CCTACTACTCAGGCTACAACGACTCAGACGGTAACAATGCCCACAACTCAGTCAACAACAGCCGCTGCCCTTTCGGGCGATTCAAACGGTGCTGTTTTTGACGACGGTCTTGCAGGTTATCAGTACAGTTCCGACGGTAACTACTACTTTACAAGCAGCGACCCCTGGCAGAGAGCAATCGGCTACGGTGAAATTTATGACGTGCTTTCACCCTTTGCCATTTTCTATCTTGATACTTTCCGTTGCAAGTTCAACTATGATAATAAAGATTGGTGCATTCAGTTCTGGAAAGGTCAGTACGGTATGATTTTCATCGGTACTGAAATCGGTGTTTACACCAAAGATCCTTCAAGAGATGCCGAATATTATGACTGCGCAAGTAACGAAGACGCACTCTATATGACTTGTACCGCATACCGTGACGGTGTAGAAATCTACACAAGAGATTATGCGAAATATTGGTGGTGCACAGGCTTTGTGCCCGGCAGACTTGATAAGATGAGTGACCGTTCGGAAATTACTCTTAATTCCCGTTTAACAATGAAAGATAAAGAAATGCGTGAGATTTTCTGTGATGCACTTGAAGAAAACGGCTTCACAAAATCAAGTTCCGAAGAATTTATGACATACAAAGTAAAGGGACTTGACGTATATATTTATTGGTAAAAAAATAAAAAAATATATGTATAACTATTGATTTTTGTATCTACATATAGTATAATACTTCAGTGATAGAAATATTTCGGCTTTTGCCGTTTATATAAGCGTTAGAAAGGATTTGATTTTAAATGAAAAAGATTTTTGGCATTATCGTAGCAGTTTCCCTTTGCTTATGTATGCTTATCCCCACAGTATCAGCAGTATCAGAAACAACAGGTCTTGAAGATATTCTCAACGAATATTTCGGCGACATTGATGTAAGTTCCTTCTCCACAGAAGAAATTGAAGCAATGCTTGCAGACCTTGACCTCGGAAGTCTTGATCTTGACTCACTTCTTGCTGATTTCACAGGAACAGAAGAAACTTCAGAAGAAGCAACTGATGAAGAAGCAACTGATGAAGAAGTAACTGACGAAGAAGTTGTTGAAGAACCGGAAACAACCGCAGCAGCAAACACTTCAGTGCTTGACCTCACATGGCTGACAAACATTCTTTCATCAGAAATGGATACAACCGCTCTCACTGATATGTTCAGCGGTTTTGAAGTTGCAGGTCTTGACGATCTTCTTGCAGTTGTTTCAGAATCAATGTCAGGTGCAGGTGTAGATCTGAGCACATTTGACCTTAGTGCAATCGGTAACGTTGACGTTTCAACTCTCCTTGCATCAACAGGTTCATCCTCAACATCCTATGCAACAACTGACCTTATGGCAGGCATTGCAGATACAATTCTTTCAGGTCTTGAATCTCTCGGTCTTGACACAACAACAATCGAAGCAATGCTTGATAACGAAATCGTTAACTTCTTTGCTAACCTTTACATCGGTTATGTTGACGGCACGGTTGAAGAACCCACAGAAACAACAGAATCCACAACAAAGGTTCCTGAAGTTGTAACAACAGAAGTTCCCAAGACAGGCGACACTTCCGCTGTTATCGTAGCAATCGCTACTCTTTCCGTAGCATCCGCTGCTGCTTTCGTTTGCCTCAAGAAAAAGGAAGACTGATTCATTTAAAATCTTCAAATACTAAAATTAACACTCCTCGTTATCGGGGAGTGTTTTCTGCTGTTATTAAGAACTCCTCTTTGTATTGACAGTTACAAAGGGGAGTCTGTATTTATATACCGTATTTATGCCGTAACAGTGCTGAAGCGGTAATTATTTCACCACATTAACATATTCGCCTTTGACAAAGCCCTCGATATTACTTCTGAAAATATTCATAAGTCGTGTTCTGGCTTCAAGACTTGCCCAGGCTATATGAGGCGTAATAAGGCACTTTTCGCAATAAAGCAACGGATTATCCTTTGAAGGCGGCTCTGTGGAAAGCACATCAACACCTGCCCCTGCGATGATACCCTCGTCAAGTGCTTTTTTCAGATCCTTTTCATTTACTACGGGACCTCTTGAAGTGTTAATGAGGTAGGCGGTGCTTTTCATCTTTTCAAGGAAGTTTATATCAACAAGTCCCGTTGTTTCCTTTGTGAGAGGGCAGTGCAGAGAGATAACGTCACTTTCTTTAATAAGAGTTTCCATGTCGGCAAATTCCACCTGACCGAAACCGTTGTAACTTCTGGTGTTAGGCGAAAATGCAAGAACTTTCATACCGAAAGCATTGGCAATGTTTGCCACCGCCGAGCCGATTTTACCGAAACCGATGATGCCGAAAACTTTGTGCGCAAGTTCGGCGATAGGTGCTTTCCAATAACAGAAATGTTCACTTTCGCACCATTCACCTTTCTTGACGCTGTTATTGTGAAGAGCCGTGTGATTAGTCATTTCAAGAAGCAGAGCAAAAACAAGCTGAGCAACGCCGTCAGTGCTGTAAGCAGGAATGTTTGAAACAATGATACCTCTTTTGTTCGTTTCTTCAAGGTCAATTGTGTTATAGCCCGTTGAAAGAGTTGAAATGAATTTAAGAGAGTCAAGAGCCTGAATAATTTCTTTTGTTATAATGGTTTTATTTGTAACGATTATTTCTGCACCCTTGCATCTTTCGATGATTTTTTCAGGGGGAGTAATGTCGTAAATTTCATATTCGTCAACAACATCACTTAACCATTTCCAAGAAAGGTCACCGGGGTTTTCCGTGTATGCATCAAGAATTACAAGTTTCATAAATGCCTCCATATATCTTTTTTATAATTCTATCATATTTGAGTAAAGTTGTCACCGTTTACGGAATAAAATATACACAAAGGCTATAATTTTTTCAATAATTTTAACAAATCGGGTTGACCAAAATGATTATATATTATAAAATATATACTGTATAATTTTATGTCTTAAAACAGATTAAGGAGAAAAATCTTGAATAAAAACAAAAAGTTTTATAACAGTTTTACCGTAGGGGCATTTTTTTGTTTTCTCTTTGCCCTTGTTTTAGCGGTACTCCTGAGGATTTTTCATCTTGAGGAGTTCAATATCTGGTACGGTAAATATACCCAGACCTTACTTTCCTATGAAAATTGGATTCAGACCTACGGCCCGTCCTGGATAACGGTGGTTTTCGTTCTGCTCAACTATCTTGTGTGGGCGGCTTTCCCTTGGTGTCCCGTTGCCTGTATCTGCCTTGCCTGCGGTGTGGTTTTTGAATGGTATATAGCAATTGCAATAAATGCCGTCGGAATTTCTATTGCCTTTACAGCGAAATATTATTGGGGTAAAAGATTCGGTGCAGGTAATGCTGAAAAAATAATTTCAAAAAATCAAACTATATACCGCTATGTGACAGAGCATAAAATCGGCTCACCCGTGGTTCTGTTTCTGCTCAGGTTCCTTCCTTTGATGCCCCTTAATAAAGTCAGCACCCTTTACGGAACAACGGATATGAAATTATGGAAATTCCTTCTCATTTCTCTTGCAGGGTACGGCCACAAACTTATTACATACACAATCATCGGTTATAATGTCTTTGACCCTGCTTCAACAAGTTTCATCTTACCTATTATTATCCTTTCCTTTCTGTCGGGATTGGTGCTTTTGCTGGTCGGAGAGGGAATAGGAATGAAAAGCAACAAAAGAAATAACAACAAATGAAAGGTTGATAAATATGATTAAAACAAATGAAATGGAAAAACTCCTGAAAGAGAAGCAACTCGACGAATGTTTTTCTGTGGTTTATGAAAAGGAAAATTATGCAAAGCAGTATGAAAGATATCTTCGGGTTCTTGATGCCTTCCGTGAACTTTTCGACAAAGAAGGTCAACGTGAAGTAGGTCTTTTCTCTGCTCCCGGCAGAAGTGAAATCGGCGGCAATCACACCGACCACAATCACGGTCTTGTTCTTGCTGCAGGTATCAGCCTTGACGCTATTGCGGTGGCTTCCAAAAATGACGAGGGTATTGTACGAATCAAGTCGGCAGGCTATCCTCTTGATAAGGTTTGTTGTGATGACCTTCAGGTCAAAGACTGCGAAAAGGGCAAGAGCCAGTCAATTGTAAGAGGTATTGTTGCAAGATTCAAGGAACTCGGCTATAACGTCGGCGGTTTTGATGCAACAACGGCTTCCCAGGTGCTTTCAGGCTCAGGTCTTTCATCTTCCGCCGCCTTTGAAGTGCTTGTATGCACAATGCTCAACCACCTTTATAATGACGGCAAGGTTGACCCCGTTGAAATTGCAAAGATTTCGCAGTACAGTGAAAATGTTTACTTTGATAAACCCTGCGGTCTTCTTGACCAGACTGCTTGTTCCGTGGGCGGATTTGTTTCCATCGACTTTGAAGATACAAATAAACCCGTCATCAAAAAGATTGACTTTGATTTTTCAAAGTCGGGTCACTCTCTTTGTATTGTTGACACAAAGGGCAGTCATTCAGACCTTACTGACGAATATGCGGCAGTAAGAAGTGAAATGGAAAGCGTTGCAGAATTTTTCGGTAAAAAAGTTCTGCGTGAATGCACCAAGGAAGACGTGATTAAAAACGCAGGCGAAATTGCAAAGCAGAAAGGTGAAAGAGCCGTTATAAGAGCACTTCATTTCTTCGGCGAAAACGAAAAGGTTATTGCACAGAGTCAGGCTCTTGCCGAAAAGGATTTTGAAAAATTCAAGGAACTGATTATTGCAAGCGGTAATTCCTCATATATGTATAATCAGAACGTATACACCTGTAAGGCTCCCAAAAACCAGCCCCTTTCCCTTGCTCTTGCAGTAAGTCAGCAGATTCTCGGCGGCAAGGGTGCCTGGAGAGTTCACGGCGGCGGTTTTGCAGGTACCATTCAGGCATTTGTACCAAACGAAATGATTGATACCTATACCGACGCTATGAAGTCAATCTTCGGAGATGACTCATGCTATGTTCTTTCGATAAGACCCTACGGCGGAGTACAGATTAAATAATCGTTTTTCAAGACGAAAAAACTTCAAAGGTGCGTGAAAGCGGACGTATAAGGCAATTTGCGTTCGTTTCCGTTACCTCAACTGTTTGTAAAAGGAGATGAACAGAGTGAAAAAACTTGCAAAACTCGTATTATGTCTTGTAATGTGCATCTTCGTTATCGGAGGCAACTCGGTTTTTGCATCTGCTGCCTCTCTCGGTAAAGTTAAAACTGTCAAGGCGACAGAGGTAACGACCTCAAAGGTAAGTCTTAAATGGAGCAAGGTTTCGGGTGCAACGGGATATAAGATTTATAAGTACGATACGAATACAAAAAAGTGGGTCAACATCAAAAACACCACTAACAGAACTTACAGCGTAACTTCTCTTAATTCCGCCACAACTTATAAATTTAAAGTCAAGGCGTACGCAAAGAAAGATTCTGAAACTTATTACGGATCTTCGTCTTCTGTCTTTTCCGTTACAACTTTACCCAAAACTCCCTCGGGTCTTAAAGTGAACAGCACCTCAACGTCCAAAGTCAAACTTTCCTGGGATAAGGTTGAGGGTGCAACGGGTTATAAAATTTACAGATATGATGAAAGTGCACAGAAGTGGAAAAGCGTTAAAATGACAACGGCTTCTTCCTGCACGGTTTCCTCTCTTTCTTCGTCAACTACTTATAAGTTCAGGGTAAGAGCCTATAAAAAAACAGGCAATTCCTATATTTACAGTTCGCCCACTTCTGCCGTTAAAACGACAACCGTTCCCGATAAGGTAACGGGTCTTTCGGTTTCTTCGGTAACATCGTCTTCGGCGGTGCTTTCATGGTCTGCCGTCAAGGGCGCAACGGGCTACCGTATTTTCAGATATAACCCGTCAACAGAAAAGTATGTACGTGTTGCCACAACGAAAAACACCTCATATAAACTCACTTCACTTTCCACGGCTACGGCGTATAAAATCAAGGTCAAAGCCTATTATTCGGCATCACCGACAGTGTGGGGCAGTGCTTCGGAGGAGTTTTCCTTCACAACGGCACCTGCAAAGGTGAGTTCCCTTAAACTGTCTGCTTACACAAGTAATTCCTGCACACTGACTTGGAAAAAAGTGACGGGTGCAACGGGTTACCAGGTGGTACGGTATGACCTTTCTTCAAAGAAATGGAAGGCAGTTGCAACGGTTACAACGGAAAGTTATACCGCTGAAAACCTTGCTTGTGCATCGTCTGTTCAGTATAAGGTAAGAGCTCTTGTAATAAACAGTCTCGGTGTCACCTATGGCGAATATTCTTCTTCTCTCACCGCTTCGACGGCACCTGCAGTTCCCGAAAACCTTAAGGCTTCTCTTTCGGGCAATTCGGCGGTGCTTTCCTGGTCGGCAAGTGACGGCGCAACAGGTTACACCGTTGAAAAGTACGACGCTTCAAAGGGCAAATGGACAACCGTGGCACAGATTAAGGAAACCACTTATACGGACACATCTCTTTCCGAAACTTCCGTTTATACATACAGAGTCATTGCATACTATACTCAGGGAAATACCTCTTATTACAGCAATCACACTTCTTCCGTCAGCGTAAGTTACGAGGCAAAAAAATCCTCTAACGAGTATATCGAGCAGATGCAAAAAGAGGGCATTTTTGGCTATCTTTACGATGCCCAAGGCAACTATTTTTATACTGCCGCAGACCCCTGGCAGAGAGTTGCAGGATATAACGAGGTCTATGATGTTATAGCGCCCTTCACCCTTATAAACTACGATACCGAAAGAGTTTATTTCTCCTGGAACAACAAAGACTGGCTCGTTCAGTTCTGGAAAGGTCAGTACGGACTTGTGTTCTACGGTGCGGAAATCGGCGTTTACAACAAGCCTTCATCAAGAACGATTCCTCATTATGACTGTGCAACCGACGACGATATGCTCAAAATGTCAATGACCTTTATCAAGAGAAAGAATGTATTTAGCAGTAAAACCGATTGGGTTGAAGTTTTCACAAGACCTTACGGTGAATATTGGTGGTGCACGGGCTTCATTCCCGGTAACGTTATGGGTAACTATCAGAATCTGCGGATTGATGCAAGAATCACAATGGAAGATTATGATATGCTCGTGGCATTCAAAAAGGGACTTGACGCAACGAGTATGACTTATACGGTAAGCGGACTCGATATAAACATAGTATATGCATAAAACCAAGGGCTGTCTGTGACTGTACTCTTACGGTGCTGTCTGTGACGGCCTTTTTTGAAAGGTAAGAAGATGAAAGAGGAAACGGTGAAAATCGGAAAATCCTGGTGCACGGCAAACAACTCCTGCCCCGTTAATGATGCAGAAGTCGAAAGATATATAAGCGTTGTGCCCTCACAAAGACAACTTGATTTTCTCGAAATGGAATACTACAACTTCATTCATTTCGGCATAAATACAATGAACAATGCGGAGTGGGGCAAGGGTAACGAGGATATATCCCGCTTCAATCCCGAAAAACTTGACACAGACCAGTGGTGTCGGGTGCTTAAAAGCACGGGCAGTAAAGGTATAATTATTACGGCAAAGCACCATGACGGTTTCTGTCTTTTTGATACCGAGCAAACGGATCATAACGTTATGAATACCCCCTTCGGCAAAGATATAGTGAAGATGCTTTCTGAAAGTTGCAGGAAATTCGGCTTGAAACTCGGCATCTATCTTTCCCCTTGGGACAGACACGAAAAGACCTACGGCACAGAAAAGTACAACGATTTTTTTGTAAATCAACTTACGGAACTTTGTGAGAATTACGGTGATATTTTCTGTTTCTGGTTTGACGGTGCCTGCGGTGAGGGCAAAAACGGAAAGAAACAGGTTTATGATTGGAAAAGGTATTATGAAGTTATAAGAAAGTACCACCCCGATGCAGTCATTTCCGTTTGCGGTCCCGATGTCAGATGGATAGGCAACGAGGGCGGCAGAGTGAGAAAAAGCGAATGGAGCGTTATTCCCGCTTACAGTCAGGCAAACGAGAAGGTTGCCGAAAATTCCCAACAAAATGAAAACGAGGGCAAAAAACTCGCAGAAGTAGGGGAGAGAGATGAGGATTTAGGCTCAAGAGAAATCCTTTCAAAGTATAAGGATTTGTGCTTTAAACCTGCAGAAGCAGACGTTTCAATTAACCTCGGTTGGTTCTGGCATAATAATTTTTACTATCTCTTTAAGAAAAACCGTACCGCCGAAGACCTGGCACAGATATACTTCAATTCTGTCGGCGGTAACGCTTCAATGCTTCTTAATGTTCCGCCGGATAAAAAAGGTCTTATCAACAAAAGAGAAATTGCAACTCTTGAAAAGTTTACAAGGCTCATAACAGAGCCGTTCAGAAATGAATTGACAAACCTTTCTTTTTCTGCTTTTAAGATAAACGGAGAAAAGAGAAAAAAAGAAAACCTTGCTTTCGGTGATGACGAAATGGGCGTTTGCGTTTCTCTTGGCGGAAAAAGAGAAGTTACCGCCCTTAAAATAAAAGAGGATTTGCGTTTCAGTCAGAGGATAGAGGAATTTGAACTTTACGCAAAAACAGAAAAGGGATACGGACTTATTTACAAAGGTACGGTTATCGGCTCGGGCAAAATAATAAGACTTGAGGATAAGGCGTTGACCGATGAACTGCTTCTTATTGTTACGCAGTCAAGGTCAAATCCTGTTTTAAAGGACATCAGAGTATACTTATCACCCTGAAGGTGAACAAAATTCCTTTGCAGTCTTGATTTTTAAGACAGTTATTGATATAATAATCTATCAGTGTTTAAATACTTCAGTTCGGAGGTAAAGATAAATGAAACGAACAGAAATTGCTAAAATTTATGAGTGTGCCGAAAAGTACACTGAAGGCACCGTTAAGGTTTGCGGCTGGATAAGAACAAACAGAGATTCAAAAGTTCTCGGCTTTATGGAAATCAATGACGGCAGTTGCTTTAAAGGTGTTCAGGTAGTTTTTGAAAAGGAAAAGATTGACAACTTCGCTGAAGTTGCAAAATATAACGTAGGTGCTGCGGTTATCGTTGAGGGTAATCTTATTCTCACCCCCGAAGCAAAACAGCCTTTTGAAATCAATGCTACCAAGGTTGAATTGGAGGGTGCATCTGCTCCCGAATATCCCTTGCAGAAAAAGAGACACTCCCTTGAGTATCTCAGAACAATTGCGCATCTTCGTCCCCGCACAAATATTTATTCCGCTTCTTTCAGAGTCCGTTCCGTTGCCGCTCAGGCTATTCACCGTTTCTTTGAAAGCGAAGGCTTCATCTATGCTCACACACCCCTTATTTCCTGCAGTGACTGTGAGGGTGCAGGTGAAATGTTCAGAGTGACAACTCTTGATATGGAAAATCCCCCCAGAACAGAAGACGGCGAAATCGACTACAGTCAGGATTTCTTCGGTAAGAGTGCTTTCCTCACCGTTTCAGGTCAGCTTCAGGGCGAAATTATGGCACAGGCTTTCGGTAAAATTTATACTTTCGGCCCCACTTTCAGAGCAGAAAAGAGTTATACTCAGCGCCACGCCGCAGAGTTCTGGATGATTGAACCCGAAATTGCTTTCGCAGACCTTTGCGACGATATGGATCTTGCAGAAAGAATGATAAAGTTTGTTATCAATTACGTTATGGAGCATTGCAGGCAGGATATCGAATTTCTCAATCAGTTTGTTGACAAGGGTCTTATTGAAAGACTTACGGCAGTTGCTTCTTCCGACTTTGCAAGAGTAACTTATACAGAAGCCGTTAAACTTCTCGAAGAACACAACGGTGAGTTTGAGTTTAAGGCATATTGGGGTTGCGACCTTCAGACAGAGCACGAAAGATACCTTACAGAGCAGATTTTCAAAAAGCCCGTTTTCGTTACGGATTACCCCAAGGAAATCAAGGCTTTCTATATGCGACTTAACGATGACGGCAAGACCGTTGCTGCTTGTGACCTTCTTGTTATGGGTATCGGCGAAATTGTCGGCGGCAGCCAGAGAGAAGAAAGATATGACGTTCTCATTGACAGAATCAGAGAACTCGGTCTTAAAGAGGAAGACTATTGGTGGTATCTTGACCTTCGTAAGTACGGCGGCACAAAGCACGCAGGTTTCGGACTCGGCTTTGAAAGACTCGTAATGTATCTTACGGGCATTTCAAATATCCGTGACGTTCTTCCCTTCCCCAGAACAACGGGCAGTGCAGATTTTTAACAGAGGTGCAATTTATGGCAGAAATTAAATCATACAGTAAACAACAGTTATCAGACTTAAAGAATAAACTTCAGGAAGAATATGATGCTTACGTGAATCAGGGACTGAAACTTGATATGTCAAGAGGCAAGCCCGGTTCGGATCAACTTGCCGTTTCAAACGGACTTCTTGATGCAATTACTTCACGTGATTGGGAAGACGATGCAAGCAATCACAGTCTTGAATACAGAAACTACGGTCTTCTTACGGGTATAATTGAATGCAAGGAAATTTTTGCTGACCTTCTCGGCGTACCAACGGACAATGTAATTGTATGCGGTAACTCAAGCCTTAATATGATGTTTGACTATATTACCCAGTGTATGCTCACAGGTTCAGGTGACAAGCCCTGGAAAGATCAGGGTGAAATCAAGTTCCTTTGTCCTTCTCCCGGCTATGACAGACATTTTGCAATTGCACAGTATTACGGCATCAAACTCATTCCCATTGCTATGGATGAAAACGGTCCTGATATGAATGCCGTTGAAGAAATGGTCAAAGACAGTTCCGTTAAGGGTATGTTCTGCGTACCCAAATATTCAAACCCCACAGGTGCAACTTATTCAAGTGAGGTTGTTGACAGAATTGCAAAAATGAAGCCTGCGGCAAAGGACTTCAGAATCATCTGGGATAACGCATACATTATCCACGACCTTGTAAAAGAAGGGGATCACCTTGACAATATTTTCGACGTGCTTAAAAAGTACGGCAACGAAGATATGGTAATTGAATTCACTTCAACATCAAAAATAAGTTTCCCCGGTGCAGGTGTTGCGGTTCTTGCCGCTTCCGATAACAACATCAAAATGATTATGAAGCGTATGTCTGTTCAGACTATCGGTTACGATAAGATAAATCAGTACAGACACGTTAAATTCTATAAGGATGTTGACGGCATAAAGAAGCATATGAAACTTCACAGACACATTCTTGCACCCAAATTCAAGGCAGTTATCAACGAATTTGAAAGCAGTCTCGGCGAATACGGCGTTGCAAAATGGACAAAGCCCAACGGCGGTTACTTCATAAGCCTTGACGTAATGGGCGGCACGGCAAAAAGAGTTTACGAACTTTGCAAAAATGCAGGCGTTACCCTCACAACCGTTGGTGCAACCTTCCCATACGGTATTGACCCCGAGGATAAGAACATCAGAATTGCTCCTTCCTATCCTCCCGTTGATGAACTTATGACGGCAACAAAACTGCTTTGTATCTGCGTTAAACTTGCCGCTTGTGAAAAGCTTTTAAGCGAATAAAAAATGAAGGCACCTTGCATTTAAGTAAGGTGCCGTTTTTGATAAGGAGTATTTTATGAGTAAGATTGAAAAAGGCAGATACCGTCATTTCAAAGGCGGTGAATATATAGGTGAACAAATTTAAAGGACAGACCGTTAAAAGTCTGTCCTTTGCGTATTATAAAACAGATATAAGAATAAGAAGAAAACTTATTCCCATAAGCACCCCGTGAACAATCAGATTGATAATAACGCTTCCGCCGATAAAATACTTTCTCGTAAGGTGGATTTTATACCAGAGCATAACGGCGGCAAAAAGGGCATAAATAAAGCCCGTGGCACTTATGATACTGCCTAAAATTTCTATCTTTGTTATAAGAGCAATAAAACTCATCAGGGTATAAAGAATAACAATACCTAAACTGATGTTGTAAATTTTGTTGTATCTTGAAAGACTCATAATAATTTTCTCCTTTTACAATTTCTTTTCATAGCCGTATTCTTTAAGGGTAATCTCACCCTGAAAATTTCTGTAAAGCCCCTTTGCTTTTCGGAAGTCCGTTTTTTCGTAAAGTCTTATGGCAGGGGTGTTATAGTCCACAACGAACAAACGAAGAAATTCGGCACCTTTTTCTTTTGCCTTTTCTTCTGCCTTGTAAATGAGAAATTCGCCAAGACCTGTACGCTGGTTTTCTGTTCTTACACCAAGACGGTTAAGGTAAAGGGCAGGGGCACCCCTCTTTTCCCACTCAACAAACTTTTCGCCTTCGTCTTCACTGCTCAATGCAAAACCGCCAAGGATAACGCCGTCTTTTTCAAGAACGTAAAACTCCTTCTTTTTTATATCTTCAATGAAAAAGTCGTTGGGATAAATCTCATCCCATATAACAATTTTCTGCTCTTTCATATATTCTGTTATTTTACGGTAAACCTTTTGTATTTCGGGTAAATCCTTTTCCTTTGCAAGACGTACTATCATTTCAATATCCTTGTTTAAATTTTATTTGTTTACATTATACATTATCTTTTTCCTTTTGGCAAGAAAAATAAGAGACGTTCCCGAAAGAACATCTCTTGATTCTTTAAATTAACCCAGTGAAGCAAGACTTTCGTCAATCATCTTGATTTTTTCCGTCAGTTTTTCTGCATCGGCTTTCTGTCCCGCAATAACATTTTCGGGTGCTTTTGCAAGGAAACCGGGATTTGAAAGTTTGCCGTTAATTTGCGCAAGTTTCTTTTCAGCGGTTTCTTTTTCTTTCGTAAGACGTTTTCTTTCTGCCTCAAAGTCAACAAGGTCACCCATGGGAATGTAAATCTTTGCGTCGGCGGTAACGATACTTACACTGCCGTCGATTGAGAAACTTTCACCGACGGAAACGTCGGAAGCGGAGGCGAGTTTCTGCATAAATTCCGCACTCTTTTCAAAGACGTCTGCCTTTTCCGCTGCAATATAAACGTGAGCCTTTCTTGAGGGCGGTACGTTCATTTCGGCACGTCTGTTACGGATAGCCCTGATGGCATCCATAATAATATCCATCTTGTTTTCATCTTCGGTGAAGACAAGGTCAGCAGAAAATTCGGGCCACTTTGAAAGCATAATTGTTTCGCCGTCGTGGGGGAGAGTCTGCCAGATTTCTTCGGTGATGAAAGGCATAAAGGGATGAAGAAGTTTGAGAGTTTCGCTCATAACATAAACGAGAACTGCTCTTGCAGTATCGGCTTCGTCGCCGCCTTTGAAAAGTCTTATCTTTGCAAGTTCGATATACCAATCGCAGAAAATATCCCAGATAAAATCATAGAGTTTCTGAACTGCAACACCGAGTTCAAATTTTTCAAGATTATCCGTAACCTCTTTTGCAAGGGTATTGAATCTTGAAAGAATCCACTTGTCTTCAAGAGCAAGGTCAGCAGGGATATGAGGTGCCTTCTGGTCTTCACTGAGATTCATAAGGATAAATCTTGCGGCGTTCCAGATTTTGTTTGCAAAGTTACGGCTTGCCTCAACCTTCTTATCGGAATAACGCATATCGTTTCCTGGGCTGTTACCTGTTGCAAGGGTGAAGCGAAGGGCGTCAGCGCCGTACTTGTCGATAACAAGCAGGGGGTCGATACCGTTGCCGAGAGATTTTGACATCTTTCTGCCGAGTTCGTCACGAACGATACCGTGAATGAAAACGGTGTTGAAAGGAACTTCGCCCATCTGTTCACAAGCGGAGAAAATCATTCTTGCAACCCAGAAGAAAATAATATCGTAACCTGTTACAAGGGTGCTTGTGGGGTAGTAGTGTGCAAGTTCGGGAGTCTTATCGGGCCAGCCGAGAGTTGAGAAGGGCCAGAGAGCCGATGAGAACCAGGTGTCGAGGGTGTCTTCATCCTGACGGATTTTTTCACTGCCGCACTTGCAGCATTTTGCAGGTTCTTCCTTTGAAACGGTGATTTCACCGCATTCGTCGCAGTACCAGGCAGGAATTCTGTGACCCCACCAGAGCTGACGTGAAATACACCAGTCACGGATATTTTCCATCCAGTTAAAGTAAATCTTGTCAAAACGCTCGGGGATAAACTTAACGTCGCCCTTTCTTACAACTTCAATAGCAGGTTTTGCAAGAGGCTCCATCTTAACGAACCACTGTTTTGAAACTCTGGGTTCAACAACGGTGTGACAACGGTAGCAGGTGCCTACTTCGTGCTTGTTGGGTACGATTTTAACAAGGGCTCCTGCGGCTTCAAGGTCAGCAATAATTGCCTTTCTGCATTCTTTAAGGCTCATACCCTGATACTTTCCTGCTTTTTCGTTCATAAAGCCGTCGTCGGTCATAACATTGAGTACGGGAAGACCTGCACGCATACCAACTTCAAAGTCGTTGGGGTCGTGGGCAGGTGTGATTTTAACGGCGCCCGTACCTTTATCCATTTTTGCATAGGTGTCGGCAACAACGGGGATTTCTCTTTCGATAACGGGAATGATAACGGTTTTGCCGATTACGTCTTTGTATCTTTCATCGTCGGGGTGAACCGCAACGGCGGTATCACCGGGAATTGTTTCGGGACGTGTTGTTGCAACTTCGATACTGCCCGAGCCGTCAGCAAAGGGGTAAGCAAAATGCCAGAAGTTGCCGTCTTTTTCTTCGTATTCAACTTCTGCATCGGAAATTGAAGTTTTACAGTGGGTACACCAGTTGATGATTCTTTCGCCTCTGTAAATAAGACCTTTTTCATAAAGGTTTACGAAAACTTCTTTAACTGCCTTTGAGCAACCTTCGTCCAGGGTAAAGCGTTCTCTGTCCCAGTCACAAGAAGAACCCATCTTTTTAAGTTGCTGAATAATTCTTCCGCCGTACTGTGCCTTCCAGTCCCACGCTCTTTTGAGAAATTCTTCTCTGCCGATTTCCTCTTTGGTAATGCCTTCCTGCTTCATTGCTTCAACAATCTTTGCTTCTGTTGCAATTGAAGCGTGGTCTGTGCCGGGAAGCCAGAGAGTGTCATAACCCTGCATTCTTCTGAAACGGATAAGAATATCCTGCAGAGTGTTGTCAAGGGCGT